>JBDSUJ010000065.1:0-3950 GCA_039927815.1 Croceibacterium sp.
CCGCCCACCGGCGATGAGCCGCCCGCCGGCGCGGCGGCCGCGCCGGGCGCGGGCGTCGCGCGCGGAGCAGGGGCCGCACGGGGGGCGGGAGTCGGCGCCGGCGTGTCGAAGCTGGGCGGGAGCAGCGACTCGGGCGCGGCCAGCGCCAGTGTCGAGGTGACCGCGAGCGCCGCGCCAGCCATAAATGCCGCACGCTTCATCGGCCGACCTCCGGCAACGTTACTGCCTGGCGGATCAGGCGCTGCGGCTCGCGCCCGCCGTCGATCCACGCCCACAGCAAGGTCACCAGCAGCACGGCCAGCACTATCCTACCCGTCGTGTTGAGGCGCATTGCCACCGATCTGCCGAACCTTGCCAAACTTGCGCGACCGACTAGCCCAACTATAGCGCTGGCGGCAATGACCATCGCCGAGCGCAGCCCGTCGGACAGCGAAATTCGCGCGCTTGTCGCACGGATCAACCGGCCCGTGGTGCTGGTCGGCATGATGGGCGCCGGCAAGTCCACGGTGGGACGCAAGCTGGCGCAGTTGCTGGCCCTCCCGTTTGCCGATGCCGACGACCAGATCGAGGCAGCCGCCCAGCTCACCGTAGCCGAGATCTTCGAACGCTTCGGCGAGCCTTACTTCCGCGATGGGGAGCGGCGCGTGATCGCCAGGCTGCTCAATGAGGGGCCGAGCGTGCTGGCGACGGGCGGGGGCGCCTTTGTCCAGCCCGCGACGCGGAGCGTGATCCTCGATCGCGGGATCGCGGTGTGGCTCGACAGCGATGTCGAGACCCTGGCCAGCCGAGTCAGCCGCAAGGATACTCGCCCACTGCTGCGCCAGGGCGATCCGCGCGAAATTCTCGCCCGCCTGAAATCCGAGCGAGCGGCCGCTTACGGACAGGCTCCCATCCATGTCATGAGCGATGCCGGGCCCCACGGCGACGCCGTCAACCGCATCCTGCAAGGACTCGATCAATGGCTGTAATCCCCGTCGCGCTGGCCGGGCGGAGCTACCAGGTGCGCGTCGGCGGCGGCTTGCTGGCCGATTTGCCGGCGCAGTGCGGGCCGCTGCTGCGCAAGCGCGCGGTGCCAGTGGTGACCGATGCCAACGTCGCGGCACACTGGCGTGGCACCATCGAGGCCGCGCTCACCGGTGGCGGATTCGAGCCGCGCTGGCTGACGCTGGAACCGGGCGAAGGGGCCAAATCGTGGGCCGGGCTGGAGCGGGTCATGGACTGGTTGCTGGCCCAGGAAGTCGAGCGCGGCGACCATGTGCTCGCGCTCGGCGGCGGCGTGATCGGCGACTTGACCGGGTTCGCCGCGGCGATCCTCAAGCGCGGGTGCGGCTTCATCCAGCTTCCGACGACCTTGCTCGCCCAGGTCGACAGCAGCGTCGGCGGCAAGACCGCGATCAACACGGCGGCGGGCAAGAACCTGGTCGGCGCGTTCCACCAGCCGGCCCTGGTGCTGGCCGACCTTGACACGCTGGCCACGCTGCCACCGCGCGAGCTGCGCGCCGGCTATGCCGAGGTCATCAAGTACGGCATTCTCGGCGACCCGGTGTTCTTCAAGTGGTGCGAAGGCAACGGTCCGGCCCTGCTCGCCGGCGATCGTGCGGCGCAGGAATACGCGGTCACCGCAAGCGTGCGCGCCAAGGCCAACGCGGTCGCCGCCGATGAGCGCGAGACCACCGGCGTGCGCGCGCTGCTCAATCTCGGCCATACCTTCGGCCACGCGCTCGAGGCAGAGACCGGCTTTTCGAGCCGCCTGCTGCACGGTGAGGCAGTAGCGCTCGGTATGGTGCTGGCGGCGCGTTACTCGGCCCGGCGCGGCTACATCCCAGACCACGACGCGGCCCGCGTCGCCTCGGCAATCGCGGCCGCCGGTCTGCCGAGCGAGCTTACCGGACTCAAACTGTCGGCCACGGGACCGGCGCTCGCCGCGCATATGCTCCACGACAAGAAGATGGACGCCGGTACGCTGCCGTTTGTCCTGCTGCGCGGGATCGGCGAGGCGTTCCTCGACAAGAACATCGCGCTGGCCGATGTCGCCGAATTCCTCGACGGCGAACTGTTGGCGCGCTAGCCGGTTGCAGACGATACCAGCGAGGGTAGCAGCATGACCATAGCCGAAGCGGAGCCCGAACGGCTCGACGTCATCACCGATCGCCATGACCGGGCCTTCCTCGGTCATCCCAAGGGCCTCGGTTTCCTCGCGCTCGTCGAAGGGTGCGAACGGTTCAGCTACTACTCGATGCAGACGCTGCTGACGCTGTACATGGTCAACTACCTGCTGCTGCCCGAGCATTTCAGCTCGGTGTGGGGACTCGGCTGGGTCCAGCAGAATCTCGCGGGCGGCAAGACCGGGCAACCGCTCGCGTCCGACATCTACGGCAACTACACCGCGCTGGTGTATCTCACGCCGATCGCGGGCGGGTGGCTCGCGGACCGGTTCCTCGGGCGGCGCGGCGCGCTGATCCTCGGCGCCAGCGTGATGGCGCTGGGCCATTTCCTGATGGCGATCCAGCCTGCGTTCCTGTTCGCGCTGTTGTGCCTGATCATCGGCGTCGGGCTGTTCAAGGGCAACATCGCCAGCCAGGTGGGTGAACTCTACAAGCCGAACGACTTGCGCCGCGCGGTGGCGTTCCAGATCTTCTACATCGCCATCCAGCTGTCGGTGATCGCCGCGCCGCTCATTTCCGGCACCGCAGGCGAAAAGCTCGGTTGGCATTACGGTTTCGGCTGCGCCGGGGTGGTGATGGTGATCGGCCTGCTGATCTACCTTAAGGCCGGCCCGTGGCTGCCGCCCGGGGGTCGTCCGGTGGCGGTCAAGGTTGACAAGGTCAAACGCCTCGAACCCGGCGATGGGATGCGGCTGGTCGCCCTGGTGCTGCTGATCCCGGCGATCGCGGTGTCGCTGCTGCCCAACCAGGAAATGGGCAACGCCTACATGGTGTGGGCGGACCAGCACTTCGCGCTGACGTTCGCGGGCTTCCGCATGCCGACCACGTGGCTGGTGTCGTTCGATTCGATCGTCAGCTTCATCACCCTGGTGGGCATCACCTGGTTCTGGAAATGGCGCAGCGACCGCGGCAAGTGGGAGCCGGACGAGATCGGCAAGATGATCCTCGGCAGCGTGTTTACCGTGCTCGGCGCGCTGTGCCTCTACATCGCGGCCATGACACAGGGCAGCGGCAAGATCGGCCTGTTCTGGCCGGCGATGTTCCACATCCTCAACGACCTCGGCTTCGGCCACATCCTCCCGGTTAGCCTGGCCCTGGTCACCAAACTGGCCCCGCGCAAGATGACCGCGACGTCGGTCGGCCTCTATTATCTGTCGTTCTTCCTCGCCAACAAGATCGTCGGCGAAGTCGGCGGCTGGTACTCGACCATGGCGATCGGCCCCTTCTGGTTGATCCACGTCGCGGCCGCCGCGGTCGGGCTGGTGTTTTTCACGGCGTTCAAGCTGTTCGGCGGCAGCCTGTTTGCGGACAAGGCACGCGCGGAGGAAGTGGCAGCGGCCTAACGGGTGCTCAGGGTGACACTCTGTCACCCACGTCCAGCGGGATTTCTCTATGCTATCAACGACCTGTGCGTGATGGGGCGGGTGACAGATCCCGCCCGGCCGGGCGCTCGCTGTGGATGGGTCCCGACGATTTGAAAGAGCCGCAGCAAAGCTAGGCGCCGCAGACGGTTGTAGGAAAGTGCAAAGATTCGCGTGGCGCCGAACGCGCGGACGGGGAGCGCGCTGAGGAAGTGGCAGCGACCTAGGGTCAGCACTCATTAACGGCAGCCAACGATGCGGATCGCGCTAATCGTGGATTGTATTCGAGTGCCATTCCCCCTGTTCAGGGGCAGGTTGTTTGCCGATGCACGCCGAGCTAGAGCGGTTTTCGACCGTTATGAATCATTGAGGGATTCCCCCGGTGGGTAATTTCTGATTCAGAATCCGTGCTGGTTAAGGAGGC
>JBDSUJ010000066.1:0-17692 GCA_039927815.1 Croceibacterium sp.
CGCACTCAACCTGTCACCGGCATCGATCCGCTCGGTGCTGGCCGAACTGGAAATCCTCGGGTTGCTGGCGGCTCCGCACACCAGCGCCGGCCGGATGCCGACCGAGATCGGCCTGCGCCTGTTTGTCGACGGGATGATGCAAGTCGCCGAACCGACCCGCGAGGAGCGCGCGGCGATCGAGCAGCGCCTGGCCCGCCCCGGTCCGATCGAGACGGCGCTCGAGAATACCAGCGCGATGCTGTCCGATCTGTCGGGCGCGGCGGGGATGGTGATGATCCCGCGCCGCGAGCCACGTCTGGCGCAGATGACGCTCGTCGCGCTCGATCACACGCGGGCGCTGGCCGTTCTGGTGGGGCAGGACGGATCGATCGAAAACCGCGTGCTAGACTTGCCCCCGGGCACCGCGATGGGCGCGTTGCAGGAAGCGTCGAACTATATCACCGCGCGGCTTGCCGGGCGCACGCTGGCCGAAGCGGCCGGCGCGATGCGGGCCGAGATCGCCTCCGGCCGATCGGCGCTCGATGCCGCCAGCAGCGGTCTGGTCGAGAGCGGGCTGGCGGTGTGGAGCGAGGACGCCGCGCGCCGCCCGGTGCTGATCGTCCGCGGGCAGGCCAACTTGCTCGACCATGCCACTTTGAGCGACATCGAGCGGGTCCGCTCGCTGATCGACGACCTTGAAAGCAAGCAGTCGGTCGCGGAATTGCTCGACACCGCGCGCGAGGCGGAGGCGGCGCGGATATTCATCGGCGCGGAAAACCGGTTGTTCGCGCTCACCGGATCATCGGTCATTGCCGCGCCTTATCGCGACCGCGAGGGGCGGGTGATCGGCGTGCTCGGCGTGATCGGCCCGACGCGGTTGAATTACGCGCGGGTCGTGCCCATGGTTGATTTCACCGCCCGTTCCCTGGGCAAACGCATTGGCTGAATTTGAGAGTTTTTGGCGGGAATCATGATGATCGACAACGACATTCCGCACGATGATGCGGTTGAAAGTGAACTCGCCGGAGTGCCTGGCGAGATGACTGAGGCCGGCGATGGCGACTCTGCCGATGGCGGGATCGAGGCCGCGTTGGCGTCGCTGCGCGGGGACCTGGAAACGGCGCAGCAGGACATCCTTTATGCGCGCGCCGAAGTGCAGAACGTGCGCCGGCGGATGGAAAAGGAAGTGCAGGATGCGCGCGCTTACGCCGCGACCGGTTTCGCGCGCGACGTGTTGAGCGTGGCCGACAATCTTTCGCGCGCTATCGAGTCGCTGCCGGCCGACATGCACGATGATCCGCGGCTCAAGGCGCTGGTCACCGGGATCGAGGCGACGCAGCGCGAACTCGACAAGGTTTTCGTCCAGCACGGCATTACCCGCATCGCTTCGCTCGGCCTGCCGCTCGACCCCAACCAGCATCAGGCGATGCTTGAGATTCCGTCCGGCGACGCAGCGCCCGGCACGATCGTACAGGAGATGCAGGCCGGCTACATGATCAAGGAACGCTTGCTGCGCCCCGCGATGGTCGCGGTTGCCAAGCAGCCCGGCTAAGCGGCGGGAAACATGGCGGCAAAGGTGCGTTAATCTTCTCGAGGAGCCAATTCCGCTCGTTGGCAGCTCGTTGATGGAGATTGCCCGATGAAACTGCCTCGTTTGGGCGCGCTTGCGCTCGCCGCCGCTGCGTCCGTCACCGTCGCTGGTTGCACCGACTATTACGACGATTATGGGTATGGTTACAGCCGTCCCTATTACAGCAGCTCTTACCAATATCCGCGAAATTATAATTACGGCAGCTATGGTTATTCGGCCCCGTATTACTACGGATGGTATGATAATTACTATTATCCCGGCGTCGGGGTTTATATCTATAACGGCAGTGGGTCCCGCTATCAGTGGAACGATACCCAGCGCCAGTATTGGGAAGGCCGCCGCGGCGACTATCGCGGCGGTGAAAACTGGAGCGGGTACCGGGGCGGCGGGTCGCGCGACGGCTACCGCTGGCGCCGCTGACAGTTGACGGTTCGCGCGGTCAGATGTTTTCGTGAACCATGTCGATTTCGCGCACGCCTCGCTGGCGCCGCGCGGAATCGACGAGCCGGCGCAACTCTTCGCGCCGCCGCTGGGCATCGGGCACTTGCCGGATGACGAGTTCTGCCGCGCGTGTGGTTTCGTCGCTCGAAGTCAGGCACAGCGTGCCGATCCCGGCCATCTGATTGAGCAGGCTGAAATCCATCCGCACGTCCTTGATGCGGTAGAGTTCGATCTCGTCGATGCTCTTCATGAAGATGCCACGCCGGATCAGCAGCCGCTGCGGGGTCAGTTCGTACTTGGCGCTCATCGTTTCGAGCCATTTGAACATCACGATCACCAGCGCCAGGCCAGTGAGGAGCAGCGGCCATGCGCCCCAGTCGCCCGCTACAGCCACCGTCGCGCCGATCCCGACCACCGCCATCAGTAGAGTGAATAGACCCGCCGCGGTCCCGCGCAGCCAGCCGCCCAGCGACGGGCGGAATATATCGCGCGATTCGTCCATCGTATCCTCTGTCATGCGGTGTCCGGTTTCTTGAGCTGGGCCAGGACCTCGGCCGTATCGCACAAGTCGGCGAATACCATCGCCAGGGTGTGCAAGGTCGCGGCATGCTCGTCGTCGCTCAAGGCGGCGTTGGCGTCGGGCACCATGATCACCCGGTAGTTCATCTGCATGGCGTCGCGCGCGTTGGTCTCGCAGCAGCAATTGGTCAGCGTGCCGGTGATAACCAGCGTGTCGATTCCACGGGCCTGCAGTTCGTCATGCAACGCGGACTGGCCGGTGAAGGCGGAAAAGCGGCTCTTGTCGATGACCACGTCGCCGGATTGGACATCGAGGCCAGGCCAGAAGTCGTGATGATGCGCGTCGGGCATAAACGCAGCCATGTGCGCCGCGGTTGCCACAGGCCCCATTCGGCGGCCGAACACCGACCATGACCCGTTGAGGTCGGAGGTCGTGTAGCGCAGGAACACGTTGGTCCCACCCGCGTCGCGCAGCGCGCGGCTGATGGCGTTCACATTGCCGACAATTCCGCGCGCCTCGGGCACCTCGACCGGTGCCCCCGGTTCCATGAACCCGTTTTGCATGTCGACCACCAAATGCGCGGTCCGCGCAGGATCGAGATCGACGAACGCGTTTCGCATCCCGCCGCGCGTGGCCGCCAGTCGATCGAGGATCGCATGATGATCGACTGCGTGCGGCATGGTCCGTCCTTGTTGTTCGCGCCCCCAGCCTATCGCGCGCCGGGGAAGTTCACCAGCTTGTCGTAGGCCGCCGGATCCCCCACGCCGGGCAGCCGCACGCCGTGGCGCAGCAGGAAGGCGTGGCGGACGATTTCGGCCTGCTGTTCGATGCCGTATTGCTCGAGTTTCCATCCCGGCTTGAGCGAATAGGCATAGCGGCACCACGGGTGGCGGTGCAGCACCAGATACCATTCGCCGCGTTGCTGGGTCTGCCAGGCATGAGTCAGCTCATGGATCAGCAGGCCTTTGCGGCCCCAGTCCGCGGTCACGAAATCGTCGCAGTAATTATCGCTCGCCGGGTGGAAATGAATGTGCCCGCGCGGCGTCATCGCCACGCGCCGGGGCTGGAACACAAACCACTTGCGCCGCCGGACGGTGACTTTCGAGAGGTCGAGCGCGGTGCCGAACACGGTCCGGGCGAGGGCGGTCTCGCCGTCGGTCAGGCGCCGCTCCCCGCCAGGATCGCACGCTTCGCTCAGCGCTTGTCCCCCGGCGCCAGGATCGTGGCCGGGAAGGTCACTTTCTCGCCAGTCGAGAAATGTAGGACGACATCGGTCGTGCCGCCGGGCTTGAGCGTGTCATCAAGCCCGAGTGCCATGATGTGCTTGTCCCCCGGCGCGAAATGGAGCGTCTCGCCCGCTTTGACCGGCTGTACCATGACATCCTGCATCACCCCGTTGGACACCGAATGAAGCATGGCGGATTTGGCACCCGCCACTTCGGCGCTGCGGAAGGCGACATCCTTGGCACCGGTGTTGGCGATATCGAAATAGACTGCGCCGGGGTTGCCCTTGACCGGGGGTAGCGCCAGCCGCCCGTTGGTGACTGCAATACCGGCAAGCGCTTTCGCCGCGGCGGGCGCCTCCGCCTGATCCTGCCCGCACGCTACCAGACCTTGCGTCGCGAGCGCCAGCGCAAGCGCCGGCCAGATGGCTGATTTCATGTTCGCACCCTCCTGTCCTATCCCTGTGACACACTAGCCCGCCGCGTCTCTTGTGCCAAGCGGAAGCGCACCTATATCGCCCGGCGTAATCAAGCCGCCCAAGGTTGTCCGTAAACGGTCGATCGCGGCGCGGCGTTCATAGTGGAAGGGATGTGGGTAACATCTATGGCTAAAGTTATCGGTATCGACCTCGGGACCACCAACAGCTGCGTCGCGGTTATGGAGGGCGGCAAGCCCAAGGTTATCGAGAACGCCGAAGGCGCGCGCACCACGCCGTCGATCGTCGCGTTCACCAAGGATGGCGAGCGCCTGATCGGCCAGCCGGCCAAGCGCCAGGCGGTCACCAACGGCGACAACACGATCTTCGCGGTCAAGCGCCTGATCGGTCGCCGCTTCGACGACCCGGTGACCAAGAAGGACACCGAGCTGGTCCCCTATACCATCGTCAAGGGCAAGAACGGAGACGCCTGGGTCAAGGCCGGCGGCGAGGAGTATTCGCCCAGCCAGATCAGCGCGTTCACGCTGCAGAAGATGAAGGAAACCGCCGAGAGCTATCTGGGCGAAAAGGTCACCCAGGCGGTCATTACCGTGCCGGCCTATTTCAACGACGCCCAGCGCCAGGCGACCAAGGACGCCGGCCAGATCGCCGGCCTTGAAGTGCTGCGGATCATCAACGAGCCGACCGCGGCCGCGCTGGCTTATGGTCTCGACAAGAACGACGGCAAGACCATCGCGGTCTACGATCTGGGCGGCGGCACGTTCGACGTCTCGATCCTCGAGATCGGCGACGGGGTGTTCGAAGTGAAGAGCACCAACGGCGATACGTTCCTGGGCGGCGAGGACTTCGACGCCAAGTTGGTCGAATGGCTGGCCGACAAGTTCAAAGCCAAAGAGAACATGGACCTGAAGACCGACAAGCTGGCGCTTCAGCGGCTCAAGGAAGCGGCCGAGAAGGCCAAGATCGAGCTGTCGAGCACGGCCACGACCGAGATCAACCTGCCGTTCATCACCGCCCGCATGGAAGGCGGCAGCACGACCCCGCTGCATCTGGTCGAGACGGTGACGCGTTCCGACCTTGAAAAGATGGTCGCGTCGCTGATCGAGCGGACCAAGGAACCGATGAAAAAGGCGCTCGCCGATGCCGGGCTCAAGGCCGGTGACATCGACGACGTGGTCATGGTTGGCGGGATGACCCGCATGCCGCGCGTGCGCGAAGTGGTGAAGGAATTCTTCGGCAAGGAGCCGCATGTCGGCGTCAACCCCGACGAAGTCGTCGCCATGGGCGCGGCGATCCAGGCCGGCGTCTTGCAGGGCGACGTCAAGGACGTGCTGCTGCTCGACGTGACCCCGTTGTCGCTCGGCATCGAGACGCTGGGCGGGGTGTTCACCCGCATGATCGACCGCAACACCACGATCCCCACCAAGAAGAGCCAGGTCTACTCGACCGCCGAGGACAACCAGGGCGCGGTCACGATCCGCGTGTTCCAGGGCGAACGCGAGATGGCGGCCGACAACAAGATGCTCGGCCAGTTCGACCTCGTCGGCATTCCCTCCGCACCGCGCGGCGTGCCGCAGATCGAGGTGACGTTCGACATCGACGCCAACGGCATCGTCAATGTCAGCGCCAAGGACAAGGGCACCGGCAAGGAGCAGCAGATCCGCATCCAGGCCAGTGGCGGGCTCAGCGACAACGACATCGAGAAGATGGTCCGCGATGCCGAGCAGTTCGCCGACGAGGACAAGAAGCGCCGCGCCGCGGCCGAGGCCAAGAACAACGCCGACAGCCTGGTCCACGCCACCGAGAAGCAGTTGGCCGAACATGGCGACAAGATCGATGCCGGCCTCAAGTCCGAGATCGAGGCCGCGCTGGCCGAAGCCAAGACCGCCCTGCAGGGTGACGACGTCGAAGCGATCAACACCAAGTCGCAGGCGTTGACCGAGCTGGCGATGAAGATGGGCCAGGCGATCTACAGCCAGGAGCAGGCCGCGGCCGCTTCGCCGGGTGGTGAGGGCGGCGACGCCGGCGCCGCGACCGCGCCTGAGGAAGATGTCGTCGACGCCGAATTCTCGGAAGTCGACGAAGACAGCAAGGCCTGATCGCCTGATGACAACCCTGTCCGCCACCGTCGCCAATCGCGCCGGTGGCGGCTAGGGCTCGGGCGGGGTCTATTCGGCGATGGAAACGGATTTCTACGAACTGCTCGGGGTCGAGCGCACCGCTGACGGTGCGGCGATCAAGGCCGCCTATCGCAAGCTGGCGATGCAGCATCATCCCGACCGCAACCAAGGCTGCAAGGACAACGAGGCGCAGTTCAAGGCCATCAGCGCGGCCTACGAGTGCCTCAAGGATCCGCAGAAGCGCGCGGCCTACGACCGCTTCGGCCACGCCGCCTTCAACGGCCAGATGGGCGGCGCGTCCGGCGGTGACTTCGGCGATCTGGGCGATATCTTCGAGACTATCTTTGGCAGCGCTTTTGGCGGTGGCGGGGGCCGCGGGCGCCCGCGACGCGGCGCCGACTTGCGCTACGATATGGAAGTCGGGCTGGAAGATGCCTTTCACGGCAAGTCCACCGAGATAAAGGTCGAGGTATCAGTGACCTGCGAGCCGTGCGGCGGGCAGGGCGCGGAAGCCGGCACCAAGCGGCGGACTTGCGATTTGTGCGGCGGCCGCGGCAAGGTTCGCGCGCAGCAGGGCCTGTTCGTGATCGAACGCGCCTGCCCCAGCTGCCACGGCCATGGCGAGATCATCGAACGTCCGTGCCGGGCCTGCGGCGGGGAGGGGCGAGTCGACAAGCTCCAGACGCTCCAGGTCGAAGTTCCGCCCGGCGTCGACGACGGTACCCGCATCCGCCTCAACGGCAAAGGCGAGGCGGGGCCGTTCGGCGCGCCGCCCGGCGATCTGTATATTTTCATCCAGATCCGTCCCCACCCGGTATTCCAGCGCGAAGGGACCGCGCTGTTCACCCGCGTGCCTGTCAGCTTCACCGCCGCGGCCCTCGGGGGCACGATCGACATCCCTGGGCTCGACCGTGAGACCCACGCGATCGAGATCCCGGTCGGAATCCAGTCGGGCCGCCAGTTGCGCAAGCGCGGTGCCGGCATGCCGGTGCTGCAGGGTCGCGGGCGCGGCGATCTGGTGGTCGAGATCGCGGTCGAAACCCCGACCAAGCTGAGCACCAAGCAGAAGGATCTGCTGCGCGAATTCCAGGCCACCGAGACCGGCGACGAATGCCCCGAAAGCCAAGGCTTCTTCAAAAAGCTGAAGAGCGCGTTTTCATGACTGCCTTGCGGGGCGGCACTCCATCACGACAGGCGCCCGAAAGCCCAGCCTTCCTCGATACCGGCAGATAGAGCGGCGATGATCATCGTCCACCACCTGGAAAACTCGCGGTCTCAGCGGATCCTGTGGCTGCTGGAGGAACTGGGACTTCCCTATCAGGTCCGGCGCTATGAACGGAACCGGTCAACCATGCTGGCTCCACCAGAGCTCAAGCATATACACCCGCTGGGAAAGTCGCCGGTCATCGAGCACGAAGGTCGGGTCGTTGCCGAGACGGGTGCGATCACCGAGTATCTCGTCGATCAGGCCGGTGGCCGATTGGGCGCGCCCGATGACCTCGAGAGCGCGCTGCGCTATCGTTTTTTCCTGCATTATGCCGAAGGGTCGCTGATGCCTCCCTTGCTGATCAAGCTGGTGCTCGGGCGCGTGCCGTTGTTCGGCAAGGTGGCGCAAAAGAAGATGCAACCGATGATCGACGTCCATTTCGATTATGTCGAGGCAGAGCTTGCGCAACGCCCGTGGTTGGCTGGCGAGGCGTTCACCGCGGCCGACGTCATGATGAGCTTCCCTGTGGAAGCCGGGGTCGCTCGCGCCGCTGCCACTACCAGGCGCCCGGCCATCGCCCAATGGCTCGCCAGGATACATGCCCGCTCCGCATATCAGGACGCGCTGGCTGCGGGTGGCCCGTATGCTTATGCGACGGGAGCGGGTTAAGACCGCAGAGCGGGGCTTGTGTTCGCTTAATGTTCCGCTACGTCTAGCTAATGGTCAAGCCCAAGCGACGCTATGTCTGCACCGAATGCGGCAGCGTCGCCAGCCGGTGGCAGGGGCAATGCGTCGATTGCGGCCAGTGGAACACGCTCGTCGAGGACGCGCCCGAGACGGTCTTCGCCGCCAAACATAACTTGTCGAGCGGTGGACGCCCGGTCGATTTTGAATCGCTAAGCGCGCCGGGCGAGCCGCTGGTGCGCCGGTCCACCGGGCTTGCCGAATTCGATCGCGCGCTGGGTGGCGGGTTCGTGCCGGGATCGGCGGTGCTGATGGGGGGGGAGCCGGGCATCGGCAAATCGACCCTCCTGCTCCAGGCCGCCGCGGCGGCCGCCCGCGCGGGCGCGGCGGCCTATTATATCAGCGGCGAGGAAGCGCCCGGGCAAGTGCGGATGCGCGCCGCGCGGCTCGGGCTGGCGGACGCTCCGCTGCTGCTCGCCGCCGCAACCTCCGTCCGCGATATCCTGACCACGCTCGGCAATGGTCCGCCGCCGGAGCTGCTGATCATCGATTCGATTCAGACTATGCACTCCGACCAGATCGAGGGCGCACCGGGCACCGTCAGCCAGGTGCGGGCCAGTGCGTTCGAACTGATCCGCTACGCCAAGGACAACGGCACCGCGCTGGTGCTGGTCGGCCATGTCACCAAGGACGGCACCATCGCCGGGCCGCGCGTGCTCGAGCATATGGTCGACGTCGTGATGAGCTTCGAGGGCGAGCGCAGCCACCAGTACCGCATCCTGCGCGCGCTCAAGAACCGGTTCGGCGCGGTCGACGAGATCGGAGTGTTCGCAATGGAGGGGGCGGGGCTGGCCGAAGTGCCCAACCCGTCGCTGCTGTTCCTGTCCGGGCGTGAAGAGGCTGTCGCTGGCAGCGCGGTGTTCCCGGCGCTGGAGGGCACCCGGCCGGTGCTGGTCGAGATCCAGGCCCTGATCGTCCGGCTGCAGTCGGGCGCGACCCCGCGCCGCGCCGCGGTGGGGTGGGACGGCGGGCGCCTGGCAATGCTGCTGGCGGTGCTCGAAGCGCGCTGCGGGCTCAGTTTCTCGTCGGCTGAAGTCTACCTCAATGTCGCCGGCGGCTATCGGCTGAGCGACCCCGCGGCGGATCTGGCCGTGGCGGCGGCGCTGGTCTCGGCGTTGGCGGACAAGCCCCTGCCGATGCGCGGCGTGTGGTTCGGCGAGGTGTCGCTAGCGGGTGAAATTCGCCCGGTCGCGCATGCCGCCTTGCGGCAACGCGAAGCCGCCAAGCTCGGCTTCGACCTCGGGTTCGGGCCTGCCGACGGGGGCGCGGGCGTGCCGGGTGCCGACTATCGCGGATTAACCAGCCTGGCCAAGCTCGTTGACCGGGTCATGTCCGGGTCCTAGATTCAGCAGCGGATGACGGGTTTCGACATCATCGTGTTGCTCATCGTCGGGTTGGCGGCGGTTGGCGGGTTCATGCGCGGATTCGTGCATGAAGTGATCTCGCTTCTCGCATGGATGCTGGCGGTCATCGCCATCCGTTACCTGCACACCGATCTGACCCAGTTACTTCACGGGTTCATCGGTACGCCGTCGGGATCGTCGGTACTGGCGTTTGCGATTCTGCTGTTGATCCCTTACGCGGTAATGAAGGTTATTGCCGGCCGGGTCGGCAAGGCCTCGCGCCGTTCGATGCTCGGCCCGTTCGACCGGGTTCTCGGTTTTGGCTTCGGCGCGGTCAAGGGTGTGATCATCGTGGTGATGGCGTTTTCGCTGCTGGAGCTCGGCTACGATATTATATGGGGCAACGCCGAACGCCCACCGTGGATTATCACCGCGCGGACCTATCGGTTCGTCAACGCCTCTTCGGAGGCGATGGTCCAGCTGATCAGCGAACGGCAAAAGCGGTTGCGCGAACAAGACGCCAAGCTCGATTCCGCAGCCGAATAGCGGTGGCCGCCGCCGAACGCCTGTACACGCCCGAACTGCTGGGGCTGGCGGTCGAGCTGGCCCAGTGGCCCCCGCTTCAGGAGGCCCAGGCGCACGGTGAGACGCGCTCCGCGGCTTGCGGCAGCACGCTTGCAATCGATCTGACGCTCGATGGGGAGGGCCGCATTGCCAACCTCGGCCTGCGCGTGCGCGCGTGCGCCATCGGCCAGGCGGCGGCGGCTATATTCGCCCGCCACGCGGAGGGACAGGACCGGGCCGGGATCGCACTCACGCTGAACGAGCTTGAAGCGTGGCTGGCGCAGCGCGGACCTTTACCCCCGTGGCCGGAGATTTCCCTGATCGCAGCAGCGCGCGACTATCCGGGCCGGCACGGCGCGCTGCTGCTGCCGTGGAAGGGGGCGCTGGCCGCCCTTTCCAGCGCCTTCGCCGCAGGCTAACTCCCCCACACCGGAGAGCGGCAAAGGATCGGCCAAATGGCAAGCGCAGCGGCACCGGCGATCGTGCCGAACCACAAGGACATGAAGCTGGTGATCGCCGCTTCGGCCGTGGGGACCGCGTTCGAGTGGTACGATTTCTTTATCTACGGCACGCTCGCCGCCATTATCGGCACGACCTTCGTCCCGTCCGACAACGCGCTCGTCCGCCAGTTGACGGTGTGGGCCGGCTTCGGGGTCGGATTCGGGTTCCGCCCACTCGGCGCGATCCTGTTCGGCTACCTTGGCGACCGGCTCGGGCGCAAGTACACCTTTCTCGCCACGGTCACGCTGATGGGCATTGCCACCGCCGGCGTCGGGCTGGTGCCATCTGTCCAGCACATCGGACTGCTGGCCCCGGTCTCGGTCATTTTCCTGCGCATCCTGCAAGGCATCGCGTTGGGGGGCGAATACGGCGGGGCGGCGATTTTCGTATCCGAGCATAGTCCGCCGGGCAAACGGGGCTTTTACACCGGGTTCATCCAGGCCGGCGTGATCGGCGGGTTCGTGCTCAGCTTGCTCGTCGTGCTGGCGTGCAAGGCGGTGATGAGCGCCGAGACGTGGGCCGCGTGGGGCTGGCGGGTGCCGTTCCTGCTCAGCGTGGTGCTGCTGGCGATATCCTTGTGGATGCGGATCAAGCTCTCCGAAAGCCCGGTGTTTCAGGCGATGAAGGCCGAAGGGCAGGTGGCCGCCAATCCTTTCAAGGAAAGCTTCACTTATCCCGGCAACCGCAAGCGCATTTTCGTCGCGCTGTTCGGGATCGCGGCGGGCCTGACGGTGATCTTCTATACGGCGGCGTTTTCCGCGCTGACGTTCCTGACCGGGCCGATGAATGTCGAGGAAACGACCGCGCAATTGATCGTCGGCCTGACGGTGCTGGTCGGCGCGGGCTTCTTCCTCCTGTTCGGCGCGCTGTCCGACCGCGTCGGGCGCCGTGCGCCGATCGTGTGGGGCTATGCGTTGACGTTGCTGCTGTTGTTTCCGTGTTACTGGATGATGGGCTGGGCGCTGCAACCAGCGACCGCGATCGGCGCGATCATCCCGGCGGGAAAAATCATCCCCGATGTCAGCCAGACCGTCACCGTGGTGGCCGCGCTGCTGATCCTGGCGGCGCTATCGGGCGCGACTTTCGGGCCTGTGGCCGCGCTGCTGTCCGAGATGTTCCCGCCGCGCATCCGCTACAGCTCGATGTCGATCCCCTACCACATCGGCACCGGCTATTTCGGTGGCTTCCTGCCGCTCATCGCCACTGCCATCGTGGCCCGCACCGGCAATCCTTATTCGGGGCTGTGGTACACCTGGATCGTGGTCCTGATGGCGCTGATGGTCAGCTGGTGGGGGCTGCCGCATGGCCCGCCGCGCGATTTCGCCGATGAACGATCCTGAGCTTCCGCCATCGACGCTGCGGCTGCGGATCGACGCGCAGGCGCTGGCGGACAACTGGCGCGCGCTCGACCGGATGTCAGGCAGTGCGGCGGCCGGCGCCGCGGTCAAGGCAGACGCCTACGGCCTAGGCGTCAGCACCGTCGCGCCGATCCTGCGCGACGCCGGTGTGCGCGATTTCTTCGTCGCGCACTGGAGCGAGGTACCGCCGCTGCTGACACACGTGCCGCCCGCGCACGTGTGCGTGCTGCACGGGCCCGTGATCGCCGCCGATGCTGCTTTCGCCTCGGCGACCGGGGTCCGTCCGGTGATCAACAGCGTGCACCAGGCCCAGGTGTGGCGCGACGCGGGCGGCGGGGTGTGCGACCTGATGATCGACAGCGGGATCAACCGCCTCGGCATTCCACCCGGCGCGTTGGGCGATCCCGCGGTGGCCGGGCTCACGGTCGATACCGTGATGTCTCACCTCGCCTCCGCCGACGAGGACGGGGCGCAAAACCAAGCCCAGCTGGCGCTGTTCGAGCAGGTCGCGAACACGGTTCCCGCCCGGCGGCGTAGCCTGGCCAATAGCGCCGGGATCGTGCTGGGCCGTGCCTATGCGTTCGATCTCACGCGCCCCGGCCTGGCGCTTTATGGCGGCGTCCCGCGGCGCGAACTGGCCGGCGTCATCCGTCAGGTGGCGCATCCGCAGGCGGCGGTGCTGCAGCTGCGCGATCTCTCGCCGGGAGACAGCGTCGGCTACAACGCGCTGTTCACGGCGGATCGCCCGCTGCGCGCGGCGACCGTCTCGCTCGGTTATGCCGACGGTTTCCTGCGCGCTTGGACCGGAAAAGGCGCGCTACGCTTTGCCGGCGCCGACCTGCCGCTGCTCGGCCGGGTGTCGATGGACATGGTCGTGGTGGACGTTTCTGCTGCACCCGCGATACGCGAAGGGGACTGGCTGGACGTGCCTTATACCCTGCTCGAAGCGGCCAAGTTGACCGGGCTGTCGCAATACGAATTGCTGACGCTGCTGGGCAGGCGTTTTGTGCGCAGCAATTGATTTTGTTGCAGTGCACACAGGCTAAGTGCTAGGCTGGCGGTTCAGATTGACGGAGCGCCCGATGGCAAGCGACAAGCAGACGAGCGGCGACCCGATCATTATCAAGAAGTACGCCAACCGCCGGCTCTACAATACGCAGTCGTCCAGCTACATCACGCTCGACGATCTTGCGAAGATGACCCGCGAGGGGCTGGATTTTCAGGTGCTCGACGCCAAGACCGGCGCGGATATCACCCACGCGATCCTGACCCAGATCATCCTTGAGGAAGAGACGCACGGCGAGCAGATGCTGCCAATCAGCTTCCTGCGAAACCTGATCTCGATGTACGGCAATTCGATGCGGGCGCTGATGCCGCAATATCTCGAAGCCTCGATGGACAACTTCCGCACCAATCAGCGCAAGGTCCAGGAGACCTGGAGCGTGAGCATGGGCCCCGATGGCCTGGCCAAGCTGGCCGAAAGCAACATGGCGATGTTCAAGGCGGCGGCGGGGGCTTTCATGCCCGGCGCCAAGGGCGCCGATACAGCCGCCCCGGCGTCGGCCGACCCGTCCCCCAAGGATGACCTTGCCGCATTGCGCGAGCAAATGGCGGCGATGCAAAAGAAGCTCGACGAACTGGGCGAATAGCGTTCCGCCCGGCGTTGGGTTAGGGGCCGCGCTGGTTTGTTGCTTCAGGTAGCTTTCGCATGTCCGCCATCCGCCACGCCCTGACTATCACGCGCGAAGGCGACTTTGCCGCGTGGTACCAGGAAGTCATCGCCGCCGCCGACATGGCCGAGGAATCGGGCGTGCGGGGGTGCATGGTGATCAAGCCGTGGGGTTACGGCATCTGGGAACGCATGCAGCGCCTGCTCGACACCCGGATTAAGGCCGCGGGGGTGCAGAACGCCTACTTTCCGCTATTCATCCCGCTCAGCAATTTCGTCCGCGAGGCGGCCCACGTCGAAGGTTTCGCCAAGGAAATGGCGGTGGTCACCCACCACCGCCTGATTTCCGACGGCAAGGGCGGGCTGATTCCCGACCCCGCGGCCAAGCTGGAAGAACCGTTGATCGTCCGGCCGACGTCGGAGACCATCATCGGCGACGCGATGAGCCGCTGGGTCCAGAGCTGGCGCGACTTGCCGCTGCTGCTCAACCAATGGGCCAACGTGGTCCGGTGGGAAATGCGCACCCGCATGTTCCTGCGCACCACCGAATTCCTGTGGCAGGAAGGGCATACCGCGCACGACAGCCGCGAGGACGCGCTCAGCGAGACGATGCGCGCGCTGGAAATGTACCGCGCGTTTGCCGAGGAAGACCTGTCGATCCCGGTGATCGCCGGCGAGAAGCCCGAGAACGAACGCTTCCCCGGCGCGGTCGGGACGTGGTCGATCGAGGCCATGATGCAGGATGGCAAGGCGCTCCAGGCTGGCACCAGCCACTACCTGGGCACCAGCTTCGCCGACGCGGCGAATATCCGGTTCCAGGACCGCGAAGGCACCCAGCAGCTGGCGCATACCACCAGCTGGGGCGTCTCGACCCGCATGGTCGGCGCGCTGATCATGACTCACGGCGATGACGATGGGCTGCGCGTGCCGCCAGCGATCGCGCCGTTCCAGATCGTGATCCTGCCGATGCTGCGCGACAACGATGGTGACGCCGCGCTGCTCGAGTACTGCGACGGCCTGCGCGCAACCCTGGCCACCCAGCAGGCGTTGGGCGAGCCGCTCCGCGTGCTGCTCGACAAACGCCCCGGTAAGGCCGCCCAGAAGCGGTGGGACTGGGTCCGCAAGGGCGTACCGATCGTGGTCGAAGTCGGTGCTCGCGACGCCGAAGGCGGCCAGGTCAGCGTGCTACGCCGCCATCGCCTGTGGCGCGAGGACGCAAAAAGCGATTTCGAAGTGATGGACAAGACTAGGTTCGCGTCCGCCGCCGCCGCCGATCTCACCGCCATCCAGCGCGAGCTGTTCGAGCAAGCGCGCGAGCGCCGCTCCGCCAACCTCGCCACCGCGGCGAGCTTTGCCGATCTCGAAGCGTTTTTCGCCGACGACAAACGGTTCCCCGGATGGGTCGAAGTGCAATGGAGCAAGCCCAGCGGCGCCGACCTTGCGCCGATCGAGGCGCGGCTCAAGGCGCTCAAGCTGACCTTCCGCAACGTTCCGCTCGATGCTGCGCCCGCCGCTGGGCCATGCATCTTCACCGGAGCACCGGCGGTGGAGCGGATCCTGGTGGCGCGATCGTATTGAGGCTTGCCTTGCCGTCGGCGGGCGCCAAGACTGGCGCGATGCGCTACACTGTCCTGCTTTTCGCGGCCCTGCTCGCCGTTCCCGTCGCCGCCCAGGATCGTCCGGAAGGGCAGGTCTCGGAACGTCGCCTGCGCGCCGATGTCGCCGCGATGGTGGGCTTCGGCACGCGCCATACGCTGTCCTCGCAGGACGATCCCGTGCGCGGGATCGGCGCTGCCCGGCGCTGGGGCGAGGGGCAGTTCCGCGCGATTTCCCAGGGTTGCGCAAACTGCCTGGAAATAGTCCTGCCCGAGCGCGTGGTCAGTGGCGAGCGGATCACGCGGCCGGTCAGGCTGGTTGACGTCGTGGCGATCCAGCGTGGCAGCGAGCGCCCCGACGAAGTGGTGATCATCCAGGGCCACATCGACAGCCGCGTTACCGACGTCATGAATGCCGCTGCGGATGCCCCCGGCGCCAACGACAACGCTTCGGGTGCCGCGTTGACGATCGAGACAGCCCGCGCGCTGGCCGAGCGGCGCTACCCGGTCACGATCGTTTACGCGCTGCTGTCGGGCGAAGAGCAGAACCTGCTCGGCGGGCAACTGCTGGCGGATTACGCACGGCTCCACGGGTGGCAGGTCAAGGCCGTGCTCAACAACGACATCGTCGGCGGGTCGTGCGGCGCCGATAAGGTTTGCGACGCCACCCACGTACGGGTGTTCTCGGAGGGCCCGCGCGCGGACTCGAATGAAGCGAGCCGGGCCGCGGTCAGGCGCAACGGCGGTGAGAACGATTCGCCGTCGCGCAACCTGTCGCGTTTCATCGCCCGCGCGGCCGCCGGCGATCCCGCCGGCCTGGCGGTACGCGAGATCTGGCGGACCGACCGGATGGGGCGGGGCGGTGATCACATACCGTTCCTCGACGCCGGCTTCCCGGCAATCCGCTTCTCCGCGGCAGTCGAGGACTACAACCACCAGCACCAGGACGTGCGGGTCGAAAATGGCGTGCGTTACGGCGATACCATCGACCAGATGGACTTCCCTTACCTCGCCAAAGTCACCCGGCTCAACGTGCGGGTGGCCGATGCGCTGGCCCGAGCGCCGATGCCGCCGGCGGTTTCGATCGAGGCGGCGGTGCGCATCGATACGTTGCTCAAGTGGCAGCCGGTCGCGAGTGCGCAGCGGTATGTAGTCTGGCGCCGGCGCACCGATTCCGCGCAGTGGGACCGGCGTGCGGCCGTCAACGGCCGCGTGGTCGAGGGGACTGGCGCACGGCTCGTCGCTGCTGCGGCGGGCGATCCGTCGCTGGCGGTAACGCTCGCGCCTGACCGCGGGGACGACTGGCTGTTCGGCGTCAGCGCGATTTCGGCCGACGGCGCTGAAAGCCCGATCGCCAGTGCGGTGCCGGGCGGGGCCTTCGCGCCGCTCGCGCGCTAGCGGTCGAGCTCCATCTCCGCGCGGTAGGCATCGAGGCTGATGTCGCGCCCGAGGAAGTCATGCACCAGCTGGGCAGCCGGCTTGGTGCCCCCTGGCGCGAGAACCATCCGGCGATACAGCGCCGCGGTCTGGCGGTTGCGCAGACCCTCCTTCTCGAAACGCGTATAGAGATCGTCAGCGATCACCTTTGACCAGCGGTAGGTGTAATAGATCGCCGAATAGCCGTTCAAATGCGTGAAGGCGTCCTGCATCTGCGCCCATTCCGGCATGCTGATCGTCGCATATTGGTTGTGCCACGCGCGTGTCGCCGCGCCGAGATCGGCGGGCACCGGTTGCTGGTGGAACTGGAGCGAGATGTTCGACAGCCCGACCTGGCGCATGTCGTCGATGCCGAGCTTGAAATAACGCGCTTTGTTCATCCGCTCGACCAGCGCGCGCGGGATCGTCTGGCCATCCTTGTTGACCGCGAACTTGGCCAGGGTGTCGTAATCGAAGACCCAGTTTTCGAGCATCTGCGACGGCGCTTCGACAAAATCGCGCTCGGTCGCGACGCCGCCTTGCCCCATCCAGCGGACGTTCTGCTTGCCGAAAATGCTGTGCAGCAAGTGGCCATATTCGTGCAGGAAGGTCTGAACGTCGGCGTGTTCCATCAATCCGGTCGAATGATCGCCCGCGGGCATGTTCATGACCAGCGCGCTGACCGGGGCCTGGCCCGGGCCGGCGGGGCGCAGGCTGATGTGATTGGCGTGGCCGTACTTGCCGGGGCGGGGGTGCGCGTCGAAATAGAAGCGGCCGATAACCTTCCCGTTTTCGAGCATCTCATACGCTTCGACCAGCTGGTCCCATTTCGGCGTATCCCACGGGCGGATGCGGACCCCGAACATGTCCTCGGTCAGCCGCAGGATGCCGTCGCGCACGTTGTTATAGGCAAAATACTGGCGCGCATCCTGGGGGTTGTAATCGTAGTCGCGCTGCTTGACCTTCTGCCCGAGCCAGCCGTTC
>JBDSUJ010000067.1:0-8627 GCA_039927815.1 Croceibacterium sp.
TAGAACTTCCACACCTTGCGCCCGGTCTCGGCATCGTAGGATGCGACGAACCCGCGGGAGCCATAGTCCGCGCCGCCGTTGCCGATCACCACCTTGCCGTCATAGACGCGCGGTGCCCCGGTGATCGAATAAGGCGCGGCGGCCGGATCGAACGTCGCGGTGGACCACACTTGATGGCCGTCCCTGGCGTCGATCGCGATCAGCCGTCCGTCGAGCGCGCCGATGTAAATCTTGCCGTTCCACGCCGCGATTCCGCGCGCCGACGGGCCGCAACACGCCAGCCGCGCCCATTCGCTGCCAACCTTGGGATCGTAGCTCCACAGCTTGCGCCCGGTCCTGCCGTCGTAAGCGGTGACCACGTTGAAGATGCTCTCGTTGTACAGCACCCCATCGATCACCAGCGGGCTAGCCTGGACCCCGCGGAACGTGCCGAGATCGTCATACCACGCGAGCCCAAGGCGTTGGACGTTGCGGTCATTGATTTGCGCCAGCGGGCTGTAGCGCTGTTCGTCCCACGTGCGGCTGTAACTGAGCCAGTCGCCGACATTGGCTGGCGCGTCGGGGGTGCGCAAGGGCTGCCCGGTGCCGCGGCTCGATTGGGCCGCTCCGGACCCGCCCATCGCCACGGCGGCCGCGATTGCCAGTACGGCGCCGATGGCTCTGCCACCCGTCCTAGCGATCATCCGCGCCCGCCCCTCTCTTGTCGCACACGGGCTTACGGTCCAGACCCGCGCCTGGCAACGGTGGGAGAGCCGACGATGAAGCTGACGTTCGCGGCCCTTGCGCTCGCATTTCTGGCTGGCTGCGCGACCGTGGCCACGCCCACGCGGGTGAGCGACATCGTGCTGGGCGAACGCGTGTTTCCCGAGAGCATGGCGTCGGATGCCGCCGGCAATCTCTACATCGGCAGCAATGGCGGCACGATCTACCGCGCGCGGTCCGGCGCCACGCGCGCCGAGCCGTGGATCGTGCCGAACGCGGCGAACGGCTTGCGCTCCTTGTTCGGGGTGTTCGCCGACGAACGGCGCAAGGTGCTATGGGCGTGTTCGATCCCCAACTTGTTCGCCCAGCCGCGCGAGACCGGGATCTCGGTGCTCAAGACGTTCGATCTCGCGACCGGCGCGCTCAAAGCCAGCTACGATTTCCCGGCCGACAAGCCGTCCGCGTGCAACGATATCGCCATTGCCCGCGACGGTTCGGTCTATGCCTCCGAAACGCTGGCCGGGCGCATTTTCGTCTTGCGACCGAGCGCGCCCGCGCTGGCCAAGTTTGCCGACGGACCGGAGCTGGTCGGCGTCGACGGCATCGCCATCGCGGGCGACGGCAAAATCTACGTCAACAACGTGCGCCAGCATCTGGTCCAGCGCGTCGAGACCAACCCTGACGGTACGTATGCGAGGCTGACAACCCTGACCTTGTCGGACAAGCTCAACGGCCCCGACGGGCTGAGGGCGATGGGCGGCAACCGCTTCCTGCAAGCCGAGGGGCCGGGGGGCCGGGTGGCGATCATCACCGTGACGGGCAATACCGCGACCGTGACACCGGTCCGAACCAGCCTCGATTCCTCCCCTGGCACGGCGCAAGTCGGCAAGGTCGGTTACGCCATCGAAGGCAAGGCCAATTACCTGTTCGACCCGGCGCTGAAGGGCAAGGACCCGGGACCGTTCATGATCCGCGCGTTCCCGCTCCCCTAGGCTTCGTCGATCACCGGGTTGGTCAGCGTGCCGACCGCCCCGATCGACACCTCGACCACGTCGCCCGCCTGCAAGTAACGCGGCGGCACGCGCTTGTCCCCGACTCCGCCGGGCGTGCCGGTGGCGATCACATCTCCTGGCGACAGCGGAGTGAAGGCCGACAGGTATTCGAACAGTGCCGGCACGTCCCAGATCAGGTCCGAGATCGGCTGGTCCTGCATCAGCTCGCCGTTGAGCCGGGTCTGCACGCGCGTGCTCGCGAGGTCGGCGATTTCGTCCGGCGTCACCAGCGCGGGTCCGAAGCCGCCGGTTCCGGGGAAGTTCTTGCCCGGCGTGAACTGGCTGTTGTGGCGCTGCCAATCGCGCACCGAACCATCATGGAACACCGCATAGCCGGCGACATGGTTAAGCGCATCCTCGCGCCGGATCGCCCGCCCGCCCGTGCCGACGATCACCGCCAGTTCGCCTTCGTAGTCGAACCGGATCGATGCGCGCGGCCGCACCAGCGGCTGACCGTGCGCCACCAGCGTGTCGGGCCAGCGCGTGAACACCGCGGGATGGTCGGTCCCGGCAGTCCCCATCTCGGCCACGTGCGAAGCGTAGTTGAGCCCGATCCCGAAGATCTTTCCCGGATCGGGGATTACCGGAAGCAAGGCCAGTTTGGCCAGCAGCAGCCGCTCGCCCCCACCCGAGAGCTCGCTACCCGCCGCCAGCGCCGTGCGCAGGCTGCCGCCGGACGCGCCGCCCAGATCGACCACGTTGTCACCATCGAGGCGGCCGAAGCTGGCGGTTCCGTCGGGCCGTCGGAACGAGACAAAGCGCATGGGGATCTCCAGGACTTGGCGTGGGTGCCGTCAGGCCGGCATAGTGGCGCTCGCCGGCGGCGCCGTCAAAGGGCGACACGCGCGCTTCATGCTGGCATGGAGCGCCGGGAAGGAGGCCGCATGGCGATCGATGACGAGGTTATCCAGACGCCCGACGGACCGATGACCTGGGCCGAATGGAAGAAGAAGAACCCGGTGCAGATCCCGTCGCGGCGCACCAAGGGAAAGAAGCTGCCGGTCAAGGTCAAGCGCTTCACCTCCGACCCCTGACGCGGCACCGGATCGATGCACTTCATCAATTTCGACAGCGACGGCTTCCTGCGCAACTGCTGGCAAAAGCGCCCGGTCGTGATCAGGAACCCGTGGGCTGCGTGGCGCAATCCGCTCGAGCCGGATGAGTTGGCGGGCCTGGCATGCGAACACGGCGTCGAATCGCGGCTGGTGACCCACTCGCCCGATGCCTGGGAGCTGGAACATGGCCCGCTTCCCGAGGATCGCTTCGGCAGCCTTGGCAAGAAGAAGCCATGGACGCTGCTGGTCCAGGCGGTCGATCATCATGTTCCGGCGGTGGCCGCGCTCATCGAACCGTTTCGCTTCATCCCCAACTGGCGGATCGACGATGTCATGGTCAGCTACGCCGTCGACCGCGGCGGCGTGGGCGCGCATTTCGACCAGTACGACGTGTTTCTGGTGCAAGGGCTTGGCCGGAGGCGCTGGCGGATCGGTCAGGCGTGCGACGCCGCGACACCGTTGCTGCCGCATGACGACCTGCGCCTGCTGGCGGAGTTCGAGGCGACCGACGAATGGGTGCTCGAACCGGGCGACATCCTCTACGTCCCGCCGCGCATCGCCCACGACGGCGTGGCGGTCGGTAACGACTGCATGACTTATTCGATCGGTTTTCGCGCGCCCTCGCGTGCGGAACTGGTCGGTCATTGGTCGGAAGGCGTGCTGGCCGAACTGGAAGACGATGACCGCTACGCCGACCCGAACCTGGCGGCGCAGGCCAATCCGGGGCAGATTGATGCTCCGGCGCTCGCCCGCCTGCAGGGCATGATCGCGGAGCGGCTCCTCGATCCCGCGGCATTCGCACTGTGGTTCGGCCAATTCACCAGCGCGCCCAAGAATCCCGAGATCGACTGGCGTCCCGAGCACCCGGCCGATGCCGAAGATCTCCAAAAATTCGTCGCGCAGGGAGCGGTGCTGGCACGTAATCCGGCGAGCCGGTTTGTCTTCATCCGACAGGGGGCGTGCGCGGTCCTGCTGTTTGTCGACGGCGAGACTATCGAGTGCGAAGGAGAGACCGCGGCGTTCGCCGAACAGCTGTGCGCGAAGGCCCGCCTGGCCCTCGATCCCGCGGTTGCCGGGTGCCAGGCCACGCTCGATCTGCTGCTCGAGCTGCTCAACCGGGGCACCGCCGCACTCGAGGCGTGACGGCTGGCGCCTAGCGCCTAGCGGGCGGCAAGCGCTTGCGCGGCCGCCCACCCGCTCGCCCACGCCCACTGGAAATTGTACCCGCCGAGCCAGCCGGTCACATCGACCGCTTCGCCGATCACATAGAGGCCGGGCACGCGGCGCGCTGCCATGGTCTTGGACGACAGATCGGCGGTGCTGACGCCGCCGGCGGTGACTTCGGCCTTGGCGAAACCTTCGGTGCCGGTCGGCTGGAATTGCCACCCGGCGAGGCGCGCCTCCACCTCGCGCAACCGGACATCGGGCGCGCTCGACAAGGGCCCGGACAGCCCGGCGCGTTCCGCCAGCGTGGCGGCCAGCCGGTCGGGCAGCCCCGCGTCGCGCACGGCCCCGCGCAGCGTCGCTTTGCCAGAGACGCGCTTGGCTTCGAGGAGCCACCCCGCGGCCCGGGCAGGCAGGAAATCGACCGTCACGCGCTCGCCGCGCCGCCAGTAGCTGGAGACTTGCAGGATGGCGGGGCCCGACAACCCGCGATGAGTGAACAGCGCCGCCTCGCGAAATTCGCCTGCACCGCAGCGGGCGACGACCTCGGTCGAAACCCCCGACAGCTCGCGGAACAGGAGTTCGTCTCTGCTGAGAACGAGCGGCACCAGCGCCGGCCGGGGCTCGACTACCTTGAGGCCGAACTTGCGGGCAAGCTCATAGGCGAAGCCGGTCGCGCCCATTTTGGGGATCGAAGGCCCGCCGGTCGCAACGACGAGTGCGCAAGCGCTGGCCGTTCCGCGCCCCGTGGTCACGGTGAAATGGCCGTCGGCATGGGCGACATCCGCGATCCGTTGCCCGCACCACACTTCGCCGCCGCCCGCCGCCACTTCGGCCAGCAGCAGCGCCACGATCTGACGCGCTGAGCCGTCGCAGAACAGCTGCCCCAGCGTCTTTTCGTGCCAGGCAATCGAATGGCGGTCGACCAGTGCGATGAAGTCGAGCGGGGAAAACCGCGCCAGCGCCGAAGTGGCGAAATGGGGATTGGCCGACAGGTAGCAGTCAGGCGCGGTCCGCAAATTGGTGAAATTGCACCGTCCGCCGCCGGAAATCAGGATTTTTTTGCCCGGCGCTTCGGCCTGTTCGATCACGACCACGCGCTGTCCCAGGCGCCCCGCCTCGGAGGCGCACATCAGCCCCGCGGCCCCACCGCCGAGGATTATGACGTCGTATTCGGGCGGCATCGGACCAGGCCTTACGGGGCGGTCGCGCCGGGGACCGCGATAGATTCAATCTCAATCGCATCGGCCTGGCCGCCGAAAGCGAGCACGTCGCCCTGTTCCGCGCCCAGCATGGCGCGGCTGAGCGGCGCGTTGAACGACAGCAGCCCGGCCGCCGGATCCGCCTCATCATGCCCGACGATGGTGAAAGTGCGCCGGGCGCCGTTGAGCGACAGGGTCACTCTGGTGCCGAACTCGACCCGATTGCCCGCCGGGACCGGGGCCACGCGGGCGGTGATCTCCCGCGCCTTCCAGTACCGAAGATCGCGCTGCACGACGCCGCTCGCCGCCTCATCCGCCGCCAGCGCGACTTGCGCGTCAAGCGCGGCGATGCGAGCGCCGATCAGCGCCACGCCGCGCGCGGTCACCAGGTTCGGGCCGGGCGGGATGGGCAACTCGAACTTGGGCTCGAGATGCTCCTCGTCACTGTCCCGGCGGAACGCCACGCTCATCCGTTTATCTCCACAGGTCCGCGCTCAGCCCAGGTTGGGCGGCCCGAGGTGCTGAAGGAAATCGGCTTTGCCCAGGGGCACACCCTGCGCGCGCAGGATCGCGTAAGCGGTCGTGGCGTGAAAATAGAAATTGGGCAGCGCGAACCGCCGCAGATATTCCTCGCCGGTGAAGCGGTAACCCTGGCCGTTGGGAAACTTCAGCACCACCTCGCGGGTTTCGCTGTCGCGCATTGCCTCACGGTCGACAGTCTTGATGAACGCGATCGTCTTGTCGCAGCGCTGCTGCAATTCGGCCGGGCTCGCTTCGGTGTCGGGCATGCTCGGCGCGTCGACCCCGGTCAGCCGGGCCATCGCGTTCTTGGCGGTGTCCGAGGCAAACTGATATTGGGCCGGCAGGGGCCGCATATCGGCGGCCAGCCGCGCTTCCATCAGCGCTTCCGGCGACAGGGTGTCCGCCGCCTTGTCGAGCCAGGCGCGCATATTGCCCAACGAATCCGCGAACACGGCTGCCGAGGCGTCATACATGCTGAACATAGGGTATCCTTGATGAGGGCGCGGCGGGTTCGCCGATTCCATCATGCTTTATCCGGCCAGGTGAAAAAAGGCGCGAGCTTTTCCCGCTGGCGATAGCTTGTGCGCGCCAGCGGGGGCGCTAGCATCGAGAACTCCCTCGCTTCACAAGGAATCGTCGATGGCTCGCCAGGCTAGTTCCCCCACGCAAAAGAAGGCGAAGGCAACTGCCATCGCCAAGGCCAAGGCGATTGCGCCCGACGTGCCCGCGCGCATCGGCTCGACCCCGGCGACAAAATTTCGCGGCGATCCCGCTATCTTTGGGCGGCTGGTCGAAGATCACGACAAGCATCGCGCGCTGCTGGCGATGATCGAGGCAACCGAGCCCAAGGACCCGGCCCGGAAAACGTTGTTCGATGCCTTCGTCCGCGATGTTCATGGCCATGCCGCGGCCGAGGAGCAGGCCTTGTGGTCAACGGTCATGCGCAATCCTGAAACGACCGAGTTTGCGCGCCACGCGGTGGGCGATCATCACAAGCTCGACAAGCTGATGGCCGACGCCGCCGCGCGCGACCTCACGGGCGCGGGCTGGCTGCGCCATTTCGCCACGCTCAAGGAAGAATATCTCGACCATATCCTCGAGGAAGAGACCGAGCAGTTCGTAGAAGCCGAAAAGACGCTGAGCACTAAGGACCAGCAGTACATGCGCAAGGTCTTCAGCCGCCGCAAGAAGGCCGAAAAAGCCGCCGCCAAGATCGAAAAGAAGATTGCGTTGTCGCCGATAGCTTAAGACCGCGGCGGGATTGGGCGGGAGGCTCGTGTGGCAAATCTGTTCGATGCTCTCGGCATCGCCCAAGTTGATCCCGAACGCGTGTTCGCGGTGCGCAACGGCTTGGCGCCGGTGACTTATGGAGAGCTGACCGCCGAGTCCGCCCGGTACGCCAACGCCCTCGCGTCATGCGGGGTCGAGCGGGGTGACCGGGTCGCGGTACACGTTGAAAAATGCCTCGAGATGCTTCTCATCTACCTGGCGTGCTTGCGGCTCGGGGCCGTGTTCCTGCCGGCGAATCCAGCGTACACCGACGACGAGCTCGGCTTCATCCTTTCGGATGCCAATCCGGCGATCGTCATCTGCGCCCCTGAAACCGCGCGCCGCTTCGAGGCGCTGCGGTCGGGCCCGCACGAGCGCTTCGAGACGCTCGACACCAACGGAGGCGGCTCGATCGCAGTCCTCGCCAAAGGATGCGCGAGCCACTTTGCCAGCGTGGCCGTCGCCGCTGACGACCTCGCGGCCATCCTCTACACGTCGGGCACCACAGGGCGTCCGAAAGGCGCGATGCTGACCCACGGCAATCTCGCCAGCAACGCCGTCACCCTGCGCGAGTATTGGCGCTTCGAAGCCGGCGATCGATTGCTTCACGCGCTGCCGATCTTCCATACCCATGGCCTGTTCGTCGGCACCAACGTGACTTTGGCGGCGGGCGCATCGATGCTGTTCCTGCCAAGGTTCGAGGTCGGCGAAGTGATTGCCGGGCTGGCGCAGTCGAGCGTCATGATGGGCGTGCCCACGTTCTACATCCGTTTGCTTGGCGCGCCGACTTTCGACGGCCAGACCGCGCGCTCGCTCCGGCTGTTCATTTCGGGCTCGGCGCCGCTCTCGGCCCAGGTCCACCGCGAGTTTGAACGGCGTACTGGGCACGCCATCCTCGAGCGCTACGGGATGACCGAGACGAACATGAATACGTCCAACCCCTACGACGGCGAGCGTCGCCCGGGCACGGTGGGCTTCCCCCTGCCCGGCGTCGCCATCCGGATCACCGACCCGGCCAGCCGCACGCCACTGGCAGCGGGCGAGGTGGGCATGATCGAGATTGCCGGCCCCAACGTCTTCGCTGGGTACTGGAACAGGCCTGACCGCCGCGCGGTCGATTTCGACGGCGCGTTCTTCGCCTCTGGAGACCTCGGCCGGGTCGACGAGGACGGCTATTTGCACATTGTCGGGCGCGAAAAGGACCTCATCATTTCCGGCGGGCTCAATGTCTATCCGGCGGAGATCGAAGGCGTCATCGATGCGTTGGAGCCAGTTCGCGAATGCGCGGTCATTGGGGTACCGCATCCCGATCTGGGCGAGGGCGTGGTCGCCGTGGTCGCGACCACGGCCGCGGTCGAACAGGATGCCGCCAGTCTACGTGCGCTGCTGCGCGGCAAGTTGGCCGGATACAAGCAGCCGAAAGCCGTCGTGTTCCTGGACGACCTGCCCCGCAACGCGATGGGCAAGGTCCAGAAATCTGTCCTGCGCGAGCGCTTTGCCGGCTTGTTCGACGCGTGATGGCCGTCGCGTTCACAGTTCATTGCCAGATCTGAAATCGCTACCGTCCGAGCCTGCGGTAACACCCGGGAGGTCGATACCCCCTGCGACGGCATCCGAGCCCCACAACGCCGAGGCCCCGCCGGTGACGACTTCAGATGTAT
>JBDSUJ010000068.1:0-27327 GCA_039927815.1 Croceibacterium sp.
CACTTCACCAACTTTTCGGAGCGCTTTGCCGGCTTCCCGCTACGGGTGGGCCGGCTCAGCCGGCTGGTCGCGCCGAAGGAGACCAAGGAGACCCGCGACGGGCTGACCGACGGGACGCTGGACGTGGTGATCGGCACCCACGCGATCCTGTCCAAAACGACCCGGTTCAAGAACCTTGGGCTGGTGATCGTCGACGAGGAACAGCGGTTTGGCGTGACTCACAAGGAGAAGCTCAAACAGCTGCGCGAAGACGTCCACGTGCTGACGCTGACCGCCACGCCGATCCCGCGGACGTTGCAAATGGCGATGTCGGGCCTGCGCGAACTGTCGACTATCCAGACCCCGCCGGTCGACCGCCTGGCGGTGCGCACTTACGTGATGGAATGGGACGACATGGTGATGCGCGAGGCGCTGCTGCGCGAACACCACCGCGGCGGGCAAAGCTTCATCGTCGTGCCGCGCATCGCCGACATGGAAGCGGTGTCCGACTGGCTGCACAAGTACGTTCCCGAGATCCGTTTCGTCGCCGCCCACGGCCAGATGACCCCGACCGAAGTCGAAGAGCGGATGAGTGCGTTCTACGAGAAGAAATACGAAGTGCTGCTGTCGACAACGATCGTCGAGAGCGGGCTCGACATTCCCAGTGCGAACACCATCATCATCCACCGCGCCGACCGTTTCGGGCTCGCCCAGCTGTACCAGCTGCGCGGGCGGGTCGGCCGGGCCAAGCTGCGCGCTTATGCCTATCTGACAACCCTCAAGGACAGCCAGCTTTCTGAAGTGGCGGAAAAACGCCTCAAGGTGCTCGGCGATCTCGACAGCCTTGGCGCCGGGTTCCAGCTCGCCAGCCACGATCTCGACATCCGCGGGGCCGGCAACCTGCTCGGCGACGAGCAGTCGGGCCATATCCGCGAGGTCGGCTTCGAGTTGTATCAGTCGATGCTGGAGGACGCGATCCTGGCCGCCAAGGCGGGCGAAATGGGCATGGAGCGCGCGCGCACCAGTCTCAGCCCGCAGATCACGGTCGACGCACCGATCATGATCCCCGACGACTACGTGCCCGACCTGGCGGTCCGGATGGCGCTCTACCGCCGCCTCAACGACGCCACGGATAAGTCAGAAATCGAGAGCATGGCCGCCGAGATGATCGACCGCTTCGGGCCGCTGCCCAACGCCACCGGCAACTTGATCAAGCTGCTCGAAATCAAACACCAGGCCATCACCGCGTGCATCGCCAAAATCGACGTCGGCGCGCGCGGCACGCTGGTGACGTTCCACAATGACCACTTCCCCGATCCCGTCGGGCTGCTGGCTTATGTCGAGCGGCTAAACGGCATCGCCAAGCTGCGCCCCGACATGAAGCTGGTGATCAACCGCGCGTGGAACGACCCCGCCAGCCGCCTCAACGGCCTAGTCCAGCTGACCAAGGGCCTCAGCGCCATCGTCCGCAAGGCCGGGAAGCAGGACAAGGCGGCTGCGTAGGCGCTCTACTACAAGGTCCACCATTCAGCTAAAAGCAGACCTTGGCTCAGTGCCGTTCGCAACTGCCGCGAACTGCGTTTCGCTCATCGGCTCGGCGCCAAGGAAGCCTTGCCAGGCAACGCACCCCTCGCGAGCGATCGCGGCGCGTTGGGCTTCGGTCTCGATCCCTTCCGCGACGACATCGAGGCCGAGCGCGTGAGCCATGCCGACGATGCCGCGCAGCACCGCGAGGTCGCGAGCATCTTCGACGATGCCCTGGACCATGCTCCGGTCGAGCTTGAGCGCATGGAGCGGGAGCTGCTTGAGGTAGCCAAAATTGCAGAACCCGGCGCCGAAATCGTCGAGCGCGATGTGGATGCCGCGGTCGGCCAGGCGCTTGAGCTGGCGGGTCGCGCCGCTAAGTTCGGCGACCAACGTCTGTTCGGTGATCTCAAGCGTCAGGCGATCAGCCGCGAAGCCCGTTTCGCCCAATAGCGCTTCGATATGGTCGGGAAAATCGGCGCCTGCGAGATCCGCCGCAGTGACGTTTAGCGATAGCCGCAGCGGCGCCGTCCAGCGCGCGCCTGCGGCGAGCGCGGTGCGCGCCAGAAACCGGCTGACTTGCTCGATCCGCCCGGCCCGCTTCGCAAGGCGGAACAGCTCTTCCCCACCGATTACTCCGGCTTCGGGGTGATGCCAGCGCGCCAGGGCCTCGGCACCGATCAGGCGGCCGTCGGCGGCGGCATACTGCGGCTGATACAGGACTTCGATTTCGCGTCGCTCGAGTGCGGCGAGCAGGCCCGAAGCCGTGGCGGCATCGGCGCGCGCCCGGCGGTCTTCCCCCGTCCGGCGATTGAGCTCTTCGATAGTGGCGATCGTCATCCCCGGCCTGTGGCCGATTGCGAAATGTAAATCTCGCAGTGCTTTGCCCGCGTTGCAAATCGGGACGCCGAACCATAGACCTGTGTGTGATGGCTCAGCGCACCCAGCCCGCAAACCGCATCGAGCGCCTGGCGCTGGTCGCCGCCGCGACCGAGCGGGCGCAGGAAGCTGCCGACATCCTGGCGCGGGGTGGACTTTCGTTCGTGCCGCTCGCGGAAGCGGATGCCGCGGTCGTGCTCGGCGGCGACGGGACCATGCTCGAGACGATGCACCGGCTGATCGACGGGGGCCTGAACGTCCCCGCCTATGGGCTCAACCTCGGCACCGTCGGATTCTTGATGAACAAGTACCACAAGACGGCCCGGTTGCTTGAGCGCGTCGCGCGGGCGCGCCCGATCACCGTCTCGCCGCTCAAGCTGGACGCGGTTACCCAGAGCGGCGAGCGGGTCAGCTGGTATGCCATCAACGAAGTGTCGCTGCTGCGCGAAACCCGCCAGACCGCCAAGATTGAAATCTCGGTCAACGAGCGCGTGCGCATACCTGAACTGGCGTGCGACGGGGTACTGCTGGCGACCCCGGTTGGCTCGACCGCGTACAACTTTTCCGCCAGCGGCCCGATCCTGCCGCTCGATTCGCAGACCCTGGCGCTGACCCCGATCAGCCCGTTCCGCCCGCGGCGATGGCGCGGGGCGATCCTGCCCGACCGCAGCCGCGTGCAATTCCGGGTGCTCGAACCTGACAAACGCCCGGTCAGCGCGGTGGCCGATCAGAAGGAACTGCGTGATGTCGGCGAAGTCAGCCTGACGGTCGACCGCGAGCGGGCGCTGACCCTGCTGTTCGATCCCGGCCACGCCCTAGACGAGCGGATCGTCGCCGAGCAGTTCGCCCTCTAATCGCGGCCCGCGACAAAGCTCAGGACGGGCTTGTCAAATACCTGACCCGCCAATATAGGCGCAGACCTGCCCGAGAGGGCTGCTCCCCGATAGCTCAGCGGTAGAGTAGGTGACTGTTAATCACTTGGTCGTTGGTTCGAATCCAACTCGGGGAGCCACTTCATTCCAGCACTGACATCCAAGGGCGTACGCTCCGCGACGACCTAGCGGCTGAACCCGATTGCCCGGGCGAGTGGGCGCCCGGCCTTGGCTCAGAACTCTGTCGCTTGGCGGAACCGTTCGGCAGCCAGGCTGGCCTGGTGCTTGATTTCGGGATCGCAGTCGCTTTCGACCAGCTCTTCGATCTTGTCGGTGGCTTTGCCCAGCAAGTGCTGCAACGCGAGCTTCTGCTGCGATACGTTGGCCAGCTCGTGCTTTAGGCTTTCGGCGGATGTGTCGTTGCTATCCATGGTGCGACCCCGTGATACTAATCTCGGTTAGGATAATAAGACGCGATCCCGGCGCCTGCAAGAACTTGTATCAAGCCGCGCCGTGGCAGTGCTTGTATTTCTGGCCCGAGCCGCACGGGCAGGGCGCATTGCGGCTGATCTCCATCCCGGCGAACGGATTGTCAGCGCCTTCGGCTCCGTCGATCCCGGCAGTCGCCATGGGCGCGCCGGCAAGCGAGCCGAGGATCGCTTCGGCGCCCATCATGCGCGGCGCGGTCTGGCTGTCGTTAGTCCCGAAGAACGGGTCGATGTGCCCGGTCAGGAAGTCAGGCAGATCGGGCAGCTCCATCGCCTGCGGCGCGCTCATCCGGAACTCGTTGACCATCAGCACCCGGGTGACATCCTCGCGGATTTGCTCGAGCATCGATTCGAACAGCGCGAACGCTTCCTGCTTGTATTCGTTGATCGGCTGCTTCTGGGCGTAGGCGCGCAGGAACACGACCTGGCGCAGCGCATCAAGCGTGGCGAGGTGCTCCTTCCAGTGGAAGTCGAGCCGGTCGAGCAGGATGCCCTTTTCGACCTGCCGCCAGATCTCGGGCTCGACGCCGTCGGTCTTGTCGATCATCCGCTGGTCGGCGAGCGCTTCGAGGCGCGTCTCGATCGCTTCGGGCTCGATTGCCTCGGATTCGTCCATCCAGCTCTCGATCGGGGCGTCGATCCCCAGCACGTCGAGGATCCGCGCCTTGAGTCCCGCCACATCCCATTGCTCGGGGTAGGAGCCCGGCGGGCAGGCCGTGCCGACCAGCGCGTTGACGGTGTCATGGCGCATGTCGATCACCACATCATCGACCGCGTCGGCGTCCATGATCTCGCTGCGCTGTTCGTAGACGACCTTGCGCTGGTCGTTCATCACGTTGTCGTATTCGACGACTTGCTTGCGGATTTCGTAGTTGCGCGCCTCGACCTTCTTCTGCGCGGTCTCGATCGCCTTCGACAGCCAGCGTGACCCGATCGCCTCGCCGTCCGCCAGGTTCGAATTCATCATCTTGGAAAACAGCGTGTCGGGCCCGAAAATGCGCAGCAAGTCGTCCTCGAGGCACAAGTAGAACTTGCTCAGCCCGGGGTCGCCCTGCCGGCCGGAGCGGCCGCGCAGCTGGTTGTCGATGCGGCGGCTTTCGTGCCGTTCGGTGCCGAGCACGAACAGGCCGCCGGCGGCGAGCACCTTGTCCCGGTCGGCCGCGACTTCGGCCTTGATCTTGGCGATCGCCGCCTCGCGCTCCGGACCAGCCGGAGTGTCGCTCAGCTCGTCGCCGATGCGAAACTCGACGTTACCGCCGAGCTGGATGTCGGTCCCGCGGCCGGCCATGTTGGTCGCGATAGTGACCGCGCCGAGGCGGCCCGCCTGCGCCACGATATGCGCTTCCTGCTCGTGAAAACGGGCGTTCAGAACCGAATGCGCGACCTGCTCCTTGTCGAGATACTCGCTAAGCAGCTCCGACTTCTCGATCGACACCGTGCCGACCAGCACCGGCTGACCGATCTCGCTCTTTTCCTTGATCGTCTTGGCAATCGCCTGGAACTTGTCGGCCGTGTTCTTGTAAAACTCATCCTCATCGTCGACCCGGCACACTTCGACGTTGGTCGGGATCTCGACCACGTTGAGCTTGTAGATGTCCCAGAACTCGGCCGCCTCGGTAGCCGCGGTGCCTGTCATGCCCGACAGCTTGGGGTACATGCGAAAATAGTTCTGGAAGGTGATCGAGGCCATCGTCTGGTTCTCGGGCTCGATCGCCACGCCTTCCTTGGCCTCGACCGCCTGGTGCAGGCCATTCGACCAGCGGCGCCCGTCCATCATCCGGCCGGTGAACTCGTCGATGATGATGACCTTGTCGTCCTTGACGATGTAATCGATGTCGCGCTTGAACATGATCACCGCGCGCAACGCCTGGTCGAGATGGTGCACGACCTGGGTATTCTCGACGTCGTAGAGGTTGTCGCTCGTCAGCAGGCCCGCCGCCTTGATGATGTCCTCGACTTGTTCCGCGCCGTCTTCGGTCAGGCTGATGTTCTTGGTCTTCTCGTCCGCCTCGTAGAAATCGGCCGGCAGCTGTTTGACGATCTGGTCCAGCGCGACATAGAGATCGGCCTTGTCCTCGGTCGGGCCGGAAATGATCAGCGGCGTGCGCGCTTCGTCGACCAGGATCGAATCGACCTCGTCGACGATCGCGTAGTTGAACGGCCGGTGGACCTGTTGCTCGCGCTCGTGCTTCATGTTGTCGCGCAGGTAATCGAACCCGAATTCGTTGTTGGTGCCGTACGTGATGTCGGAGCGATAGGCATCGCGCCGCTCGGGCTCGGACAAGTTGGGTACGATCACGCCCACGGTCAGACCCAAGAACGTGTGGATCCGACCCATCCATTCGGCATCGCGCCGCGCGAGGTAGTCGTTGACAGTGACGACGTGGACGCCCTTGCCCTCGATCGCGTTTAGATAAGTAGCGAGCGTCGCCACCAGCGTCTTGCCTTCGCCTGTGCGCATCTCCGCGATCTCGCCGCGATGGAGCACGATCCCGCCGACCATCTGGACATCGAAGTGACGCATCCCGAGCACGCGGACCGAGGCCTCGCGAACCGTCGCGAACGCTTCGGGCAACAAATCGTCGAGCGCCTTGCCGCCGGCGAGTTGCTCGCGGAACTTGGCGGTCTGAGCCTGAAGCTCGGCGTCGGAAAACGCCTGCAGCTGCGGCTCGAGCGCGTTGATGACGGCGACGAGTTTGTCGAGCGAGCGGACATAGCGTTCGTTCGAGGAGCCGAACACGGCCTTGGCGAGGGCGCCGATCATGAGATTATCCTGTGTTTTTGGACTGCGGGCCAGGCCGCGACTCGCGGTGACCGGAAAAAGCGAATTTCCGTCGATCAGCGCGCTATTCGCGCGAACGGTCGATCCGCAGCATGATCGTGGGGACGATCATGATGATCGTCGGCCGCGGGCAAGGTTTGCCCTTGTCGCGAATAAAGTCGGCACTTTGCAGCGAAATCGGTGCCCGACCTACCGCCACGCGCGCAGCGCAGGCCGCGCTCGCGCGCTCGACCATGCGGACGCTTTCGACCATCGTGACTGCCGCGCGCGCCGGTTCGGCCACCGCGGTAAGGCCGGCGCAAATCGCGATCAGAGTTAAAAGTCGGCGCAGCATCGCGGCAAAATAGGTACAACACGCCGCGCCGTCCACCGGTTATCGTACATTTACCCCAGTACGCACCATCGTTAGAGGCGCAGCGATGGATCTCGACCGCTCGCCACTCGCGTTGCCGTTTCCGGCCATCCCGCCAATCGGCGGCGTAACGCTGCGCATTTCGCGCGCAGGCTACAAGGCGTGGGGCCGGTGCGACCTGACCTACGTCGAACTGGCCGCCGGCACCACGGTTGCCGGGGTGTTCACCCGCAATGTGTGCTGTTCGAGCGAAGTCGAACTGGGCCGCGAACAGGCCCGGCTGGGGAAGGCGCGCGCGCTGGTGGTCAACGCCGGAAACTCAAATGCCTTTACCGGCTATCGTGGGCGCGAAGCAGTCGAGCAGATCATGGCGCAAGTCGCCGGGCACTTGGGATGCGCGCCGAGCGAGGTGTTCGTCAGCTCGACCGGCGTAATCGGCGTTCCCCTGCCCAAGGACAAAGCCGAGGCCGGGGTTGCCGCGGCGCTCGGCGCGGCTACTTGCTCGTGGGAAGAAGCGGCCGCAACCATCGGCACAACCGACACTTTTTCGAAGGGTGCAGTCACATCCGCCGTGGTCGGCGGCGCAACCATCACGGTCGCCGGGATCATCAAGGGCAGCGGCATGATCGCGCCCGACATGGCGACCATGCTCGGCTACCTGTTCACAGACGCGGCGGTCGGTGCGGCGTTCCTTCAGGCGTGCCTCACCTCGGCGAACGCCAGCACGTTCTCGTGCATCACCGTCGACAGCGACACCTCGACCAGCGATACTGTTCTGGCGTTCGCCACCGGTGCGGCCGGGAACGACCCTGTCACCAGCTTCGACGACGCCGGGGCGGATGCCTTTGCGGCGGCGGTCCATGACGTGTGCCGCCAGCTGGCCTTGCTGGTTGTGCGCGATGGCGAAGGCGCCCAGAAGCTGATCGAAATCCGCGTCACCGGCGCCAGCAGCGACGACAGCGCCCGCCGCATCGGCCTCGCCATCGGCAACTCGCCGCTGGTCAAGACCGCTATCGCCGGGGAGGACGCCAATTGGGGTCGGGTCGTCATGGCGGTTGGAAAGGCGGGTGAGCCGGCCGACCGCGACACCCTGTCGATCGGGTTCGGCGGCACCTGGGCGGCCAGGAACGGCATGCCGGTCGACGATTATGACGAGGCGCCGGTCACGCGGCATCTCACCGGACGCGAAATCCAGCTTGAGGTCGATCTCGGCTTGGGCGATGGACGCGCCACCGTGTGGACCTGCGACCTGACCCACGGCTACATCGCGATCAACGCCGATTACCGCTCCTGACCGCGCACCGGCGATGCCGGACCGGTTCTCCGGGTTGAGTTAGACGGCCGCCTGGGCGTTCTCTGCCAAGACGCTCTCGATCCACCCCTTGAGCTGGCTCTTGGGCGCCGCGCCGAGCTTGTGCGCGACCGGGGCTCCGTTCTTGTACAGAACCATGAACGGGATCGACTGGACGCCGATCTTGCCGGGAATCTCGGGGTTTTCCATGATGTCCATCTTGGCGATGGTCACCTGGCCTGCCAGCTCGTCGCTGATCTCTTCGAGCGCCGGACCGATCATTTTACAGGGCCCGCACCACTCGGCCCAGAAATCGACCAGCACCGGCGTCTCGGACTCGAGGACATCGGCCTGGAAGCTGGCATCGCTGACATTCTTGGTGGCCATCGCAAACTGCTCCTGTTCGTGTCGCTGCAATCTAGGGAGCAGCCAAGGTAAGACAACGATTCACTCGGCCAAACTTTCCTGCGCCCCGGCGTAGTCGGCTTTGGGCGCCGGTTTGTGCGCCGCCAGCAAGTCCTGGGGCAAGGCGATCAGCACCGGGGTCTGGGTGTAGAGCACCGCGGCCTCGATGCGCCGCCCCGGAAAAATCGCCGCCAGCGCGGCCACGTAAGCCGCCATCTGCCGGACTGTCGACACCGGCACTTGCGCGAGCGAGGATGGCGGGCGGCGCGCGGTCTTGAAATCGGCGACCAGCACCCGGTCCGGCTCGACCAGCAGCCGGTCAGCTGTGCCGGCGATGACTTGCCCGCCGACCGTGGCCGCGAGCGGCACTTCGGCCAGCGCCGCAGGTCCGAACAAATCCGCCCATTGGGGATGCGCGATTACCGCCAGGGCCCGGGCCAGCATGTCGGCGCGTTCGTCCGCGGGCAGTTCCGCGGCGTTGCGCGCCAGCCACGCCTGGCCGAGTTCCGGCCGCCGTGCGGCAACCACATCGGGCAGACGTTCGAGCAAGCGGTGCATCAGCACGCCGCGGCGTGCTGCCGCTGCCAGCGCTGCGGCCGGTAGCGGCGGGTCCGAGCCGTGCTCCACGCCCGCCGAGGACGGCGCCAGCGGGCGCGGCGGGCGCGGTTCCGGCCCAATCGGACTGTGTGCCCAGGCCGGCATTGGCGGCATTTCCGCATATTTGGCCTGAGCGTTTTCAGCAACCGACACGGCCCGTTCGCCGAACTCCCTCCGCTCGCCCCAGACCGCGTCGCTTAGCGGCTCGGGCGCGAACAGCGGCGCCAGGCGAGCATACCAGCTGTCCGGCGCAGGCTCGCTTTCGCGCTTGCCGAGCGCACCGCCGATGAACAGCGCTTCCTCGGCTCGCGTCAGCGCGACGTAAAGTAGGCGCCAATGCTCCTGCCGATCGGCCTTGGCGGCGTTCGATTGAGCTTCGGCGATGCGGCCGACGCGTTCCTCGCCGCGCAGCTCGGGCAGCGGCAGCGTGCGCCCCGCCCCGCCGGGCAGCAATTCCGTCAGCGTCAAGCTGCGGGTCGGCGAGGCATCGGGATTGCCGGTCGCATCGGCCAGAATGACGATCGGCGCCTCGAGCCCCTTGGAACCGTGCACGGTCATCACCCGCACCAGCCCGCGCGCTGCATCGGCCTCGCGCTTCAGTTCGCCTTCGCCCGCGTCGAACCAGCGCAGGAAACCCTGCAGGCTGGCCGTGTGCGCGGCGGAAAACGCCAGCGCGGCATTGAGCAGCTCGTCGATCGGGTCGTGCGCTTCGTGCCCCAGCCGCGCGACCAGCTTGCGGCGTCCCTGCCAGGGTCCCACCAGAAGCCAATGCAGCAACGCCTGCGGCGGTTCGAAATCGGCGCGCGCGAGCAGCGGATCGAGCATCGCGCGCAACTGCGCCACCTCGGGATTATCGCCACGCTTGAGGTGGTCCCACAGCCCGCCTCGTTCACGCCAGCCGTGTTCCAGCAACTGATCCTGGCTCCACCCGATCAGCGGCGAGACGAGCAGGCTGGCAAGGCTCAGGTCATCGAGCGGCTGCGCGGCGAAGCGTACCGCGGCGAGCAGATCGCGGACCGCGAGCGGCGCCCCCAGCCGCAGCCGGTCGACGCCCGCGACCGGCACCCCAGCGGCGTGAAGCCGCGCGACAATCAGCCCGGCGAGCTCCTTGCGCTTGCGGACCAGCACCATGATGTCGCCCGGACCGGCCTTGCGCGGCTCACCCTTCACCAGCTGGAACTGCCCGATAAGGCTCTTGATGTGCGCCGCGACGCGGTCGGCCATGCGGCGCTCGGGCGCCGACAGCCAGGTTTCGGGGCCCTCGCCGTCGTCCTCCTCGTCGTCCGGCCGCGCGCTCACCGGGCGCCACAGCGTCACCAAGCCGGACCGCGCGGCGCCGACGTGCGGCTCGGGCAAGTCGGTCAAGCCGAAGCTTTCCGGCCCGATCGCGTCGATCGTCCGGTCGACGAATTCGAGCACTGGCTGCGCGGTGCGGTACGAGCGGCCCAGCCCGAGATCGGCGAGCGTGCGCGCGCGCGGATCGTTCTCCGCCTGCGCCGCCATCGCGCTGGCGAAGCGTCGCTTGGCGTCGGCGAAATTTTCGGGACTAGTGCCTTGAAAGCGGAAGATCGCCTGCTTGTAATCGCCGACCACGAAGATCGTCCGCAGCTTGCCGTCGCGCTGGCCTTCGCCGGCGAAAAACTCCTCGGTCAGCGCGTCAATGATCGACCATTGCGCCGGGTTAGTATCCTGCGCCTCGTCGACCAGGATATGATCGAACTGGCGGTCGAGCTTGTAGCGGATCCACTCGCCCAGCCCGTCGGCCTTGAGCAGTGCGGCGGCGCGGCGGATCAGGTCGTCGAAATCTACCAGCCCGTCGCGTGCCTTCGCTGCGTCCCACGCCAGCGCGAACAACCGCCCGACCGATAGCGCTGGGGTCAAAGTGTCGACCAGCGCGAGCAGTGTGGCTCGCGTCCGCACCGCGTCGAGGCAGCCGCGCACGCGCTCGGCCATCCCGGCATAATTGGCGTCGAGCTTCTCGAGGTTCTTGAGCGAGCGGACCGAGCCGTCCTGCGTGAACAGAGCCTTGGTCAGGCCCTCGCACCCGTCGAGACGCGAGGCCGGATCACCGTTCAGGAATGCCTCGATCGCCTCGACACAACCGCGCCCGGTGGAGGTGCCCCACGCCTGATTGATGTCGAGGCAGCGTTGCAGCGCCTGGCAATCGAACAGGCCATCGTCGCACAAGTCTGCCACGCTCGCCGAATCGCAATCCGGCTCAAGCCCGAGGAGCGCCTCGACCCGGTTGCGCAACGGTTCCTGCCATCCGCCCGGCCCGAACCACGCGCTGCGCGCCTCGGCACAGCGCATCAGCCACTCGCGGGTCTTGTCCGGGCCGAGGCGGACTGAGAGCAATTCGAGTGCTGCCAGTGGCGCGCGGTCGTCCTCTCGCTCCCACCGCACGACCAGCTCGGCGAGAACCTGATGCGCGAGCAGTTCGCGGTCGCGGTCCTCCATCGGGCGGGTGCCGGGGATCAGCCCCGCTTCCTCGGGGAACGCCGCCAGCAGCCACTGAGCGAACGCGTGGATGGTATCGATCCGCAACCCGCCCCCGGGGCAATCGAGCACATGGGCGAACAGCGTGCGCGCCTTGGCCTGCAGCTCCGGGGTCGGTCGCTCGCCGATCGCGATCAGGTCGGCGGCGAGCAGTTCGGGCTGCATCCGCACCCAGCGTGCGAGCACTTCGTTGACCCGGGTCGCCATTTCCGCCGCACCCGCCTTGGTGAACGTCAGGCACAGGATGTTTTCCGGCCGCACACCGGGGGTCAGCAACAGCCGCAGCACTCGCGCCGACAGCACTTGCGTCTTGCCGGTCCCGGCCGAAGCCGACAGCCACACGCTGTCGCGCGGCTCGACCGCGCGAGCCTGATTGTCCTTGAGCGGATGGACGCGGCTCATTTGAGGTCCGAGATCCACTCGTCGAGCCGCATCAGCTGGTCGTACGTCGCATACCCCGGTGCATCGGGATTGAGCCGCGCGGTGAATGGCTCGTCACCCAGGATCCACTTGTCGAGCGCGTCCTTGAGGAAATAGGCCGCCTGTGGCAGGAAGTCCTCCAGCGGAATGCCGGTCCGCTTGCGCCCTTCGAGGATCGGCGTGGTGACGTAGCCGAACCCGCTCTCGCTGGTGTGGCTGCTGCCGAGCGACCAGTATTCGAACTGTGCCGGTTCGCCCGCCGCGCCCGCGAACGCGCCCGCTTGCGCCATCAGGCCAAGCGTCCCCAGCTGGAGCGCATAACCCGCGTCGACCTCGCGGCCCGAGGGCGGCGCGCCGGTCTTGTAATCGACGATTGCCAGGTGGCCATCGGGTAGCCGGTCGATCCGGTCGACTTTGCCGCGCACGGTCACGCCATTGACCAGCATGTCGCCCGCCTGCTCGAACACGATCGGCACGCGCTCGGGTTCGGCCGCGATGTGCGCCTCGACCCATTCGAGCGCCTTGAGCAGGCGCGGGCGCCATAGCGCGCGCATCAGCGGGTGCGCGTTCATCTGGCGCAGCTCCTGTTCGGCCAGCTCGGCCAGCGGCGCATGCTCGGTATGCCACCGTTCCAGCACCTTGTGCGCCACGCTTCCGCGCCACGCGGGGCTTGGTTCGGCATCGAGCGGATCGAGTTCGCGCAGCCGCAGGATCGCCTGGGCGTAGAACTGGAAGGGGTCCGACCGCAGCCGATCGAGCGCGGTCACGCTCACGCGCACTTTGCGTTGCGCGGCGCTGGGCCGCGGTTGCGGACGCGGGTGCGGGTCGGCTTTCGGCCCATCGTCGAGCGAACGCGCCAGTGCCGGAATGCGCGTCTCCTGGTGATCGCCCAGCAACCGCTCGCCAAGCAGCGCGGTCACCCGCAGCCAGAATCGCGACGGGATCGCCGGGCCCGCCGCGTCACGTCGCGCGCGGCTCAGCACCACTTCGGGGGCGCCTAACGCGCCGGCGAAGTCGTGCCCCGCCAGTCCGATGCGGAAGTCCGCCCCTGGCACGCCGAGCGCGCGCAGCACCGGCGGCGCCAGCAGCGGATCGGGCGCGGCGGAACCCGGCCACGTGCCTTCGTTGAGGCCGGCGCAGATAACCAGTTCGGCGCGCGCCATGCGTGCTTCGAGTAAGCCGTAGATCGCGACCCGCGGGTGGCCGCCATAAGGCGGGCGCACCGCGATGCGGTCCATCGCTTCGCGCAACGCAGTGGGCAGGTCGCCGCGTTCGATCACAGTCCCGACGTCGCGCGCGTTGAGCCGCACGTCCTCGACGAACGCCGCCAGCGCGCGCCCGTCCTCGCGCGCCCACAGACTTTCGCCGCACAGGGCCTCGCCCGCCACGGCAAGACAGTCGAGGGCTTCTGCCAGCAGCACTTCGCCGTCGCCGAGCAAGGGTTCGAGCACGGTCTCGACCTCGCTCCACCACTCACTCAGGTGCTGTTCGGCGGCCAACGTGCGCAGGGGCTTGAGCCCGGGTTCGAGCCGCGGCCCGCGCAGTGCAAGCTCGAACCCGCGCGCGTGTTCGAGCCACGCGGCGCGCGCCTCGCCGGCCCGTACCAGCGGATGCTCCAGCAGCGCGACCAGGGGCACCGGCGCGGCCGCTTCGGCGCCGACTTCGGTGAGCAGCAGCAGGAGACGCCCGGCTGCGGTCTGTGCCAGCGGCCGGCCGGCGGAATCGTCCGCTTCGATATGCCACCGCCGCAGATGCTGCGCCACGCGCGAGGCCAGCCCGCGATCGGGCGTGATCACCGCGACGCGCCGCTCTGCCTGAACGAGCGCTTCGCGCACCAGCAGCGCGATGGCCTGGGCCTCTTCCTCCGGATTGGCGGTCTGCATCAGCCGCACCCCGGTCAGCCGCCGCTTGTCGGGCGCGAGGTCGACCCACGCCCGGCTCGCCTCGGGCGGCAGGAACAGGTTTGAGATCGCGTGGCTGCGCTCGGGCGGTCCCTTGCCCAGCCCCGCGCGGTGCCATGGCTGCACCTCGCCCCGGGCAATGCCCATCCGGTTGAGCAGCAGCTTGAGGTGATATTGCGGATGCGTCACCGCCTCGCCGCGCTCGAACGGCGTGGTCGCCTCGCCCAGCTCGTCCCACACCGCATCGTTCATCGACAAGTCGAGGTCGGGCAGCACGACCGCGCCGTGGGGAAGTTCGGCCACGGTCCGCAACAGCTGGGCAAGCGCGGGCGAGGCGCTGGTAACGCCGGCGGCAACGATCGGTGTCGCCGGTGAATCGGTGCGCCATGCGTTGCGCGCCCGGCGGAACAGGCGGTTGCGGCGGTCGGGCGGATCAACCTCACCGTTCGCGGCCAGCTCGGCAAGCCACCGGGCTTGCAATGTGCTGAACAGTTCCAGGCTGGTCCGCCAGTGTTCCGCGAGTTCGCCGACCACGTCGAGCACGCGGTCCTGGACCAGCTCGTCCGGCCCGATGTCGTCGACCAGCAGCCGGTCCATCGTCCGCCCCATGTCGAACGCGAGCCGCAGCGCGGCGCTCCCCTTGATCTCCGGCCGCTCCTCGCGGATGATCCGAGCCAGCCGCAGCCACCGGCGAGTCACGTCCACGGCCGGCGGGATCGCATCGCCCGCGCCCAGCGGATCGAGCAGCGGGCCGAGCGTCTCATCGAGATCGAGGTCGCCGACCACCGCCATGCGCGGCATAAGCAGGCCCCCAAGCTCCCTGGCGCCGAAGTGTCGCACGAATGCCTCGGTCATCGTGCGGACCGCGCGCCCGCTTGGCAGCAACAGCGTCAGGCGCGCGAGGCCCAGTTCGCGATCGGCATAACGCGGCACCAACCCCGCCACCAGCGCATCGGCGAAGCCGCGGTGCGCGGCGATGGAGAAGACTTGCGGGGCCGAGCGGTCAGACACTCGCCAGCGACGCCTCGGTCGGCGCGATCGCTTCCGGCGTCCCGACCTCGAACCACTGCCCGGTCAGCCGGACCCCGAACAGCCGCCCTTCGGCAATCGCCCGGTCCCACAGCACATTGGTCGAGAACGGACCCGCGGGCGCATCGCGCAGCAGGCGCTTGGCGACCAGCTGAATACCGGTGAAGATGTACGAAGCGTGCTCGCCTTCGCGCCGCGCCAGCGTGCCGTCGGCGCGTAGCTCGAAATCCCCCTTGTAGCGGGCGTTGCGCGCGCCTTCGTGCGGGACCAGGAGCAGCAGCGCGTCCATCCGCTGCGGGTCCCAGCTGGCCGACAGGGCGCGGAACACATCGTCCGGACCATCGGTCCAGATGTTGTCGCTGTTCACGCAGAAGAACGGGTCGGGCAGCAGGGGCGCGGCGCGGACCATGCCGCCGCCGGTTTCGAGCAACACCGCGCGCTCATCCGACACGGTCACCGCGGGGTGCGCGCGCCGGCGCAAGTGCGCCTCGAGCGGCTCAGGCAGGTAATGGACGTTGACCACGGCCTTGGCGACGCCGGCCTCGACCAGCTTGTCGAGCGCATGGTCGATCAACGGCTTGCCGGCGACTTCGACCATCGGCTTGGGTCGGTCGTCAGTCAGCGGCCGCATTCGCTTGCCGAGCCCGGCGGCGAGCACCATCGCGGTGTCGGAGGCGAGCTCGGTCATAGGCCGAGCCCCGCCCCGCCGCGGATTCGCACGTCGTCGGGAATATTCGCGGCGAACCATGCGGAGACCGGCGCCAGCGCGGGATGACGCAGATCGCGTTCAAGGTATTCCCACACCCGCGGGATGAAGGCCAGATAGCGGGGCTTGTCATCGCGTTTCCACAACCGTGCAAAGATCCCGACGATCTTCGCATTCCTCTGAGCCCCGAGCCGCGCGTAGTCCTCGAAGAACAGAGCGTCGCCGCCCGCTTGGGAAGCGTAGTGGTCGAGCATCAGCGTTTGTAGCTCTGGGTCAACGTCGCGCCGGGCATCCTGCAACAGCGAGACGACGTCATATGCCGGATGCCCGACCAGCGCGTCCTGGAAATCGATCAGGCCTTGCCCTCCATCGGGCAGCAGCATGATGTTCTCGGCATGGTAATCGCGCAAGACCGTCACGCCGGGAACTTGCCGGGACAGCATCGGGGCGAGCGCTTCATCCCACGCCGCTGCGTAACCCGACGCATCCACCTCGATACCGGCCGCCCGGCAGAACCATTCGGGGAACAACCCGACTTCGCGCTGATAAGCCGCCATGTCGTAAGGGGCGAACGGGCCCGGGGGGGAGGCGTGAAGCCGCACCAGAGCGTCGATCGCCGTGCGATAGGTTTCGACTTGCGCGTGGGGATTGTCGTCGAGCCAGTCACGCATCCGGTCGTGGCCGAAATCCTCGATCAGGACGAGACCGCGCGCGCGGTCCTCGGCGAAGATATCCGGCGCGCGGTGGCCGTGCGCGGTCAGCCAATGCGCGACGTCGAGGAACGGGCCGGCGTCCTCCTCGGGCGGCGGCGCGTCCATCAGCATCGCGGTCATCGCGCCGCGTCGGATGCGAAAGTAGCGCCGGAAGCTGGCGTCGCCCGCCAGGGGCTCAACCGCCGCGCCGCGCCATCCGGCCTGGTCGAGGAAATCGTCGAGCCCCGCGGGCAATTCTGCGCTCATACCCAGCGCCCTAGCCAAGCGGCGCCCGGTTCGACAATCGCCCTGCGTCCCTCGCCCACGATTTCGAGACCGATGGAAAGACAGCCCGGCTCGGTCGCGAAGCCGCCCGCCCGCTCGGGCCACTCGGCGATCAGCACTGCACCGGCGCGATAATCGTCAAGCCCGATCTCGGCGGCCTCCGCCGGACGGTCGAGACGGTAGAAATCCGCGTGAGCAAGTTTGAGCCGCAATGCCGGCGGATCGTACGTCTCGACGATGGTGAAAGTCGGCGATGGCACTTCGCCGCGATAGCCGAGCGCGGCGATGACGGCGCGGGCAAGCGTAGTCTTGCCGGCGCCGAGCGTCCCCGTCAGCGCGACCACGTCGCCCGCTTGCACGCGCTGGGCAATGCGCGCGCCGAGCGCCTGCATCGCGGCCACATCGGGCAAGTCGACCGTCACGGCAGCACGATCGTGGCTGTGGTCCCGGCCCCCTTCTCGCTCTGCATTTCGAGCCGGCCGCCGTGCGCCTCGATCAACTGGCGCGCCAACGGCAGGCCGAGCCCGCCGCGCCGGGTGCCTTCGGCCTTGCCATCGGCACCGAGGCGATAGCCGTCGAGCGCGCGGGCCAGCTCGCTCGCCTTCATCCCCTCGCCGTTATCGGAGATGACGATCCGCGCGCCCTGCTTGCGGCGCTGGAGCTGGATCAGAATGCGGCCGCCCGGGGGCGTGGCGTTGATCGCGTTGTCGAGCAAGTTGCCGACCGCGCGGGCGAGCTGGCGCTGGTCGGCCATCACCTTGCCGGCCGAGCGATCACCGCGCAAGTCGAGCGCCAGCCCCTTGCCTTCGAGCGTCTCCTCGCGCTCGCGCACGATCTGCGTGACGAACGGCAGCACTTCGACTTCCTCGGTAGCCAGCGGGAGCAAACCGGCCTCGCTCTGGGTCAAGTCGAGCACAGTCTCGATCTGCTGCGAGAGTCGCTCGACCGAGGACAGGATCGCCTCGACATATTCCTGCGCCTGGGCGGTCAGATCGCCGGCGATACCGCTCTGGAGCAATTCCGCGAACCCGCCGATCGAGGTCAGCGGGGTTCGGAATTCGTAGCTCATGTTGGCGAGGAACCGGGTCTTGACTGCATCGGCCTCCTCCAGCGCGGTATTGCGGTCGCGCAGCGCGTCCTCGGCCTTCTTGCTGTCGGTCACGTCGAGCACCGTCAGCAGCCCGTTGCCGTCGGGCAGCGGGACGCCCGCGAACTCGAGCGTGCGGCCATCGCTCATCGTTACGCGCCCGCCCTTCTGCTTGCGGTCCAGCGTGGCGGCGCGGACCACTTCGCCGATCGCCTGGCGCTGCCCCGGCCGGGCCAGGCGGGTGCCGATCCGTTCGAGCAGCGCGTCGATCCGCGGATGTTCGTCGAGAAATTCGCCCGGCACGCCCCAGATCTCGGGAAAGCGGCGGTTCCACAGCTGCATCCGCCCGTCGGGCGTGAACACGGCGAGCGATTCGAACAGGCTGTCGAACGTCGCCGTGCGAGTCCGCAGCAAGGTGTCGCGGGTGGCGGAGAGCGCCAGTTGCTCGGACCGGTCTTCGGCAATCAGCACCAACCCGCCGTCGGGCATCGGCTGAGCGACGATGCGCAAGTTCGTGCCGTCATGCAATGTCCAGTCGGCATGGACCGCCTCGCCGGCGCTGAACCATCCGGCCAGCTCGCGGCGCCACGCGGGAAAATCGCGCACTTCGGGCAAGCGGCCGCCGTCGCGGGCGATATCGAGAAACCGGTCGAACGGCGGCGGGTCAAGCTGCGCGGTCGGCGGCACCGCGAAGATCCGCTGGAACGGCTGGTTGGCGAACGACAGGCGCCGGTCAGCATCAAACTGCGCCACGCCGATTGAAAGCTGGTCGAGCATCGAGCGCTGAGCTTCGCGGAACGCGCGGAATATCCGCGCCTGCTCTTCCTGCTCCTCGATGTCGATCGCGTAGCCGGCGATGCCTTCGGCGGCGAGCGGCAGGTCGCTGACCCGCAGTGTGCGCCGCTGGGTGCCGACGGTCGCCTGGACGTCGCGTTCGATCGGCAGGTCCTGATCGCGCGCCTGCCCGGCGATCTGCGCGGCGGTGAGCCCGTCGACTGGTTCAATCAGCTCGGTCTGGGCGCGGACCACCGCGTCGGCGCTATCCGCGCCCACCGCCTTGACGTAAGCGCTGTTGACCAACCGCAACTGGAGGTCGGGCCCGCGAAACCACATCGGGGTCGGCGCCGCTTCGATCAGCCCGACCAGCGCGGCGAAATCGCTCTGGGCGCGCGCGGTTTCAGCGCGCAGCCGGGTAAGTTCCGCCTGGCTGTCGGAGAAATCGAACCACCACAGCACCGCGGCCCCGTTGGGCGCCACCGCCGGGTCGGCCAGGTGGCCGCGCACCGCCAGGCTCTTGCCCGAACCGCGCGCGGTCAGCGCCAACTGGAACGGCGCGGCGGTTTTCTGCGTCCGCCGCACCGCGTCGCGCAATTCGTCGAGCGCAGCCGCCGGGAGGCCGGCCTCGCCGCCATCAAGCTCACTCAAGTATCCGGGAAGCTGTTCGAGCCCAAGCCAAGCCGCCAGCCGCTCGGGCCCTTCGATCTTGCCGTCGGCGCGCACCAGCAGCGGAACGGCGGGTGAATCGTCGATCATGTGCGCCAGCCGACGAGCCGTGCTGCGCGATGACTTGGCCTGCCGCGCGCGTCCTTGCGAGGCGAGCACCAGCCACACCGCGCCAAACGTCCACGCCGCCAGCAGCAGCCCCAGCAGAGCTAGCGCGGTAGGGGAGAACTCCATCGCGCATCAGCTATGCGGCGAGGACAGGTGATGCAATGGTTGGCAGCGTGACCGGCGGAAAGTACGCATGGATAGTCAGGCCTGCGGACCCAGGCCATATTGGAGGACGCGACATAAGCCTCGGCCGTGTCCCCGCGTCGGTGCGAAAGGCTTGGATAGAGCGTTGAGCTACCACGCGGTCTTTCGACTGAGAATCAGGCCGGGGGCGGTGGCCTGGATTGCGCTAGCGACGGTCGTCGCTCTCCTTCTCTTCGGCCTGTTCGTGCCGGTTTATACCGATGAAATCGGATGGCGCTTCCAAGAGCGCGCCGGCATCGATGGTATCGACATGATGATCAACGACGTTTGCGGGCATAACACGCTCGCAACACCGCCGTGGTTCATGCTCCCGGTGCGATGGTTTTCGGCAGCGGCGAACACCGCGCTACCCAGCCCCCTTTACGTGAGGATTGAGGGCACCGGATGCGCCCTGCTGTGGCTCACACTATTGCTTCAGATCATCCGCCTCGGCACAGCCAGGCACGGCGAGCGCTCCTACCTGACGATGCTTGCGGCGGGCCTCATTGGGATGGGGTTATTGCCGCTTTTGATGGTGATGAGCCGGCCCGAGCAGCCGCTGATAATCTGTACAACGGCCATGGTCATTATCGCCCTCGCGCAGGGACGCGACGACAGGGCATCCAATTTCGTCTTGCCGCTCAAGGTCGCGGGCGTGGTTGCGCTGGCGGCCATCGCCCTCAGCTATCACCTGAAAGGCGTGCTCTATTCCCCGGTCGCGGCCGCCTGTATCGTGACCTGCCGGCCGGGGCGGCATGCCGTGGTGTCGAAGGTCGCGGGGCTTGCTTGCCTGATTGCGCTAACCGCCCTGGCCGCAGCGTATTGGACAAGTCGCTTCAGTTGCCCGGGCGACCCCGTGCTGGCGGCAAAACTTGCCCACCAGAATGTCTTAGTGATGCTGGGTCGGCCGAGCGAATATCTGAGACACCTGCCGGGTCTGTTCCTGAACGCGCTGCCGCAACGCTACGTTGCTCTTACTGTCCCGGCGGAAATGCAAATGTCGGGTTGGATCCCGGCGCATACGTTCCCGGCCTGGGTTGCCTTTGTGTTCGGGCCGCTACAGATACTGGTTTGGACTACCGCGATCGGCATGGCCGCGCTGTCACTAATGCTATTCGCGGCCCGGCACGGTGTACGCGCTGTGCTCGAGGTGCGGTTCGCCGCCCCACTCGCTATTCTGGCGTGCGTGCTGGTGTGGGGATTCTCGCAGAACATCAAGAATGACTACGAAGCCGCGCATGTGCTGCCGCTGCTGGCGCTGGCCATTGTTTTGTCGGCCACCCTGGCCGAACCGGCAGGCGCAATCCCTAGGCTTCTGCATGGACTAGCGCCGGTTGCAGTTGCGCTGACTATGATTAGCACTCTTGTCGTGGTTATCTATTGCGTCGGCCCTTTGACGCGCGCGGCCGGGAGCCCGGGATTTCCCCCCAATCAGTTATATTCCGTTGCCAATTTTCACTTCGGACAAATTCGTCGGGACGCTTACAACGCCATGCAACGAGCGCACTTTCCCAAAAGGCGCCTGCGCAGGGTCCTGGTGGACGACACCACCTACTTCATCCTCCAAGGCAGTTACCTGCCGCTTCACCGGCTTGGCGTAATCGAGACCTGGGTCGGAAGGAACACCGATCCGGTCGTGTATCTCGTCAGTCGCCGGTCCGACGGCATCGTGATGGGCTGCAAGCTACTTCCGCAAGCTCTGCAGGATGTCGCCGTTCGATCGGGTGCTGTCTGCGCGGTGAATGCTTCGACCCTCCGCGCGATGGTGTCTGCGGCAAGCTCGCGGGACGCAGAACGAGAGCTTTAGCGCTCCTCGCTCCGCGTCCGCCTTAATCGAGCCAGCAAATCAGTAACGGTAGTGGTTGGCCTTGAACGGGCCCGCCAGCGGCACGCCGATATAATCGGCCTGCTTCTGCGTTAGTTGGGTCAGCTTGACTCCCAGCTTGTCGAGGTGGAGCGCGGCGACCTTTTCGTCGAGGTGCTTGGGCAGCACGTAGACGTCGTTCTGGTACTCATCACCCTTGGTAAACAGCTCGCTCTGCGCGAGCGTCTGGTTGGTGAAGCTGCAGCTCATCACGAAGCTGGGGTGGCCGGTGGCGCAGCCGAGGTTCACCAGCCGGCCCTTGGCCAGGATGATGATCTTCTTGCCGTCGGGGAAGGTAACCACGTCGGTGCCGGCTTTGACTTCCTGCCAGTCGTAGTTGTCGAGCGCGGCGATCTGGATCTCGGAGTCGAAGTGGCCGATGTTGCACACGATGGCCATGTTCTTCATGCCCTTCATGTGCTCGGCGGTGATCACGTCCTCGTTGCCGGTGGTGGTGACGAAGATGTCGCAGCGGGTCACCGCTTCTTCCATGGTGACCACTTCGAAGCCTTCCATCGCCGCCTGCAGCGCGCAGATCGGGTCGATTTCGGTGACCATCACACGCGCGCCGCCATTGCGCAGCGAATCCGCCGAGCCCTTGCCGACATCGCCGAAGCCGGCGACGCAGGCGACCTTGCCCGCGAGCATCACGTCGGTGGCGCGGCGGATGGCGTCGACCAGCGATTCCTTGCACCCATAAAGGTTGTCGAACTTCGACTTGGTCACGCTGTCGTTGACGTTGATCGCGGGGAACGGAAGCTTGCCCTGCTTGGCCAGGCTGTAGAGGCGGTGGACGCCCGTGGTGGTCTCCTCAGAAACACCCATGATGTTCTTCACGGTTTTGGTCAGGTAGCCGGGCTTGGCCTTGAGGTACGCCTTGAGCGCGCGGGCGAACTCGATTTCCTCCGCGTTCGACGGCTCGAACAGGTCTTCGCCGGCTTCGACCCGAGCGCCCCACAACGCGAACATCGTCGCATCGCCGCCGTCGTCGAGGATCAGGTTGCAGGTTGTGTCGTCTCCCCAGTCGAAGATCTTGCCGACGTAGTCCCAATACTCGGCCAGGCTCTCGCCCTTGACCGCGAAGGTGGGGATGCCCGCGGCCGCCATCGCCGCGGCGGCATGGTCCTGGGTCGAAAAGATGTTGCAGGTCGCCCAGCGCAAGTCGGCGCCGAGCGCGGTAAGCGTTTCCATCAGCACCGCCGTCTGGATGGTCATGTGCAGCGAGCCGGTGATGCGCGCGCCCTTGAGCGGCTGGCTGGCGCCATATTCTTCGCGCAGGGCCATCAGGCCCGGCATTTCGATTTCGGCGATCTCGATTTCGGCCCGGCCGTAATCGGCCAGCGTGATATCCTTGACGAGGTAGTCGCGTTCGAGGGCGGCAGTGGCCACGGGCAATTCTCCTGGATGTGATAAAGGGCGCAGCCGGGGCTCCACGCGACGCCAGCGGCGCCCATAGCCGGATCGGGGCCTCCACGCAAACGTGCGGTTGCCCCGCTCGCGTGACACCCTATCTAGGCGGCCGGATGGGACAGGAGACAACGATGACGATTTCCAAAGGCGACCGGCTGCCTGACGTGACTCTAGTCAAGGCCACCGAGAGCGGGCCCGAGAAGGTCCAGAGCGGCGAATATTTCAAGGGCAAGAAGGTGGCGCTGTTTTCGGTGCCGGGGGCCTTCACACCGACGTGCTCGGCCAAGCACCTTCCGGGATTCGTCGACAAGGCGCAGGAATTGAAGGCCAAGGGCGTGGACGAGATTGCCGCCACTGCGGTCAACGATGCATTCGTGCTCGGCGCTTGGAACAAGGCCAGCGGCTCGCCGAACATCACCATGCTGGCCGACGGCAACGGCGAGTTCGCCGAAGCGCTCGGGCTCACGATGGACGGCAGCGGTTATGGCATGGGCAAGCGCGGCCAGCGCTTCTCGATGATCGTCGATGACGGAGTGGTGACCGAGCTCAACGTCGAGCAGCCGGGTGACTTCAACGTCAGCAGCGCCGACCACATGCTGGCGCAGCTCTAACGAAAAAGGGCGCCCCGCGGGGCGCCCTTTACGATACGCGCGAAGTTACAGCGCGATCGAATGCTTCAGCGCGCTGGCTTTGTCGTGGCCCTTGCGGACCGACTGCATGGCCTCCTGAACCGCTTGGCGGGTCTCGGCCGAGAGCTTGGTGTCTTCCAGCGCCGCTTCGTACTTGGCCTTGATGTAATCTTCGCCGCGCTCGACTTCTTCGACGACCGCGCGGTCGCTGCTGCCCATGACCGCTTCCTTGAGATTCATGAAGCCGCGGTGCGCTGCCGCGCCCAGGCTGCTGTGCTCCTCCGGATCGCCGCCGAGCCCGGCAACGAGCGACTGCAGCCTGGTGGCGACACCGCGGCGTTCCTGCGCCATTTCAGAGAACATCCGGGTGAAGCTGCCCTCGGCATCCTCGGACGCCTCGGCAAATCCTTTCACACTGTCGAGGGTGGTTTCGATGAGACCGTTGAGAACCGAGATAACGTGACCGTTGTCCATGAGGAACACTCCGTTTTGGGGGGTGAGTATTCCTGGCAAACGTGCAGTGGGGCGAGTTGTGCCCGATAATTCAGCGGGATCGGTCGGCCGAACCGGGAGCGCGACCAAAGGCGGCCCCCGTCAGGCGACCCACTGCACATCGGCGCCTAGCGAGACGAAATTGTCGATGAAGTTGGGGTGAGCCCGCCGGATCGGATCGGCATCAAGGATTGTGGATTCGCCTTCGATCGAGCTTGCCACCATCAGCAACGCGATGGCGACGCGAATGATATAGGGACTAGTGACCGTCGCGGCGGCGAGGCCGTTGCCGCCGAAAGTGATCAGCCGATGCGGATCGCACAACAGGGTATGCGCGCCGAACAGGCTAAGTTCGGTGTGCCAGGTCAGCCCGCCTTCGTAGACCTTGTTCCAGAACATCATCTGGCCCTGCGCCTTAACCCCCAGCGCGATGAAAATCGGCAGAAGGTCAGCGGGAATATAGGGCCACGGCGCGGCTTCGACCTTGGTGATCAGGTGCGAGGTGAAGTTACCTTCGACCTTGAGCTGCGCCGGCGCATCGAGCCGTGACCAGCCGCCGGAATGCGTGACGCTTGCCCCGAATTTGCCGAACGTGCGGTCGATCAGGTCGAAATGCTCGGGGTGGTCGTTCTTGACCGAGATGTCGCCGCCGGTGACCGCGGCGAGCGCGAGGAACGTCGCCACCTCGTGAAAATCATCGGAAAACGTGTAGTCCCCGCCGCGCAGCTTGGCTCCACCCTCGATGGACACCATCGACGTGCCCTTGCCGATGATCCGGGCGCCGAGCAGTTCCAGAAAGTCGCACATTTCCTGTACGTGCGGCTCGCACGCGGCGTTGACGATCTGGCTGGTGCCGGTGACGGTCAACGCGCTCAGGATGAAGTTCTCGGTCGTGGTGACCGACGCGTATTCGAGCCACATACGGGTGGCCTGGCCCTTGCCGGTGACGCGAAATACGATCTGGTGACCGGCCTGGCCGACTTCGGCGCCGAATGCCCGGAACACCGCGACGTGCGGGTCGATCTCGCGCGCGCCGAGCGTGCAGCCCTTGACCTCATGCTCGAGCCGCGCCTCGCCCAGCCGGACCAGCAGTCCGGGGATCATCATGATCGACGCACGCATCGCCTGCGGCAGCGTCGCCCTGGCGCCCGCCGAGATGGTCGAGTGATCGATATCGAGCCGCTTGCCCGCCCTGTCCCACGCGACTGTCGAGCCCAGCTCGCCAAAGAACTCGACGATGCGGGTGACGTCGGTGATCTCGGGTACGTTGCGCAGGACGATCGGCCCGTCGCTCAGCAAGGTGGCGCACAGTACCGGCAGGACCGCGTTCTTGTTGGCCGAGGGCTCGATCCGTCCGGACAGTGGCCTGCCCCCCCTCACCAGCAGCGACGACACGCTAGTATCCCATCAGCTTGAGGACTTCCGCGCGGCTTTTGTCGTCGCGGCGGAACGTGCCCATGACCTGGCTGGTGATCATCATCACTCCAGGCGTGCGCACGCCGCGCGCGGTCATGCAGGCGTGGCTCGCCTCGATCACCACCGCCACCCCACGCGGCTGAAGATTGTCCCAGATGCACTGCGCGACTTCAGCGGTCAGCCGCTCCTGGATCTGCAGTCGGCGAGCGAAGCCATGCAGCACGCGGGCCAGCTTGGAGATGCCGACCACCCGGCTGGTCGGCAGATAGGCGATCGCGGCCTTGCCGATGATAGGTGCCATGTGGTGCTCGCAATGGCTCTGGAACGGGATGTCCTTGAGCAGCACGATCTCGTCGTAGCCGCCGACTTCCTCGAACACCTTGCCGAGGTGCGACGCCGGCTCTTCCTGGTAGCCAACGCAGTATTCCTTCCACGCGCGCGCGACCCGTTGCGGAGTGTCGCGCAGACCTTCGCGGTCCGGGTTGTCCCCGGCCCAGCGGATCAGCGTGCGAACTGCGTCCTGCACCGCATCGGGGACCGGCGGCTTGCCGCGCGGATCATCTTCGTCGGGGCCTGTCACACTCATTGGGCCAGCCTGATCATTCGCGCCGCCGTTTCCTGTTCAGCCGGTCCATCGAGCGGGCCAATAAGCTGCCCGGACGGAAAAGGCCACGCCTTGGCGGCAGGATGCTGAACATGTCGGCCGGATCTTCGGGATCGAACATCTCACGGTTGGCGAGATCGGTTTCGAGCGCAGTCGGCTCGCCGGCATGAAACGGCCTCAGCGACCGGGTCCCTTCGCCGCCCCCCAGTCCGGCGATCATTCCGGCCATCGAACCCGCCCGGTGAATCAGCCCCGCTATCTCGCCCGCATCGACCCCGAGATGCTCGGCCAGCAGCGAATAGCGCAGGCGTTGGATGCCATCACAGGCGTGGGCGTTGCCCGGCCGCGCGCAGTCGATGAACACATCGCACTCGCTGTCGAGCCGCATCGAGCGGTTGTTGAAATTGGCGGACCCGATCCGCAGGATTTCGTCGTCGACGATGAGGACCTTGGCATGGACGTAGATCGGCGTCTGACCAACCCACGGCGAATAAAGGTGGAAGCGGTTTTGACGGTCGACCGCGTCGATCGCCCGCGCCAGGAGCGCGCGCGCCGGATCCATCACCGCCGCTTCGATCTTGCCGTGGGCGGTGACCGGATGGACCACGACGATCTCGGGCGGGTCGTCCTCCGCCAGACGCACGCAGATCGCCTCGGCCACCGCGCGCGACGCGAAATACTGCGTTTCGGCGTAGATGAACGACTTGGCCCGAGCGATCTGAGCCAGGAATAGCTCTTCGATCTCGCTCACCGCGGAACTTTCACGGAACGCCGCGCGGGTCCGGGCAATCCCGATTTCGACGTTTTCGAAATCTGCTTCGAGCCGGTCCGGCCAGGCGCTGTGCGTTGAGGGACGTAGCGGGGGTAGCAGCCGGCCGCCGGCCCGCGCCCAGCGATGACGGCCGAGTTCGTCGAGCGTTTCGGCAATCGGCCCCTCCATCATCATGGTCACGTCGTGCCACGGACCATAGGGCGATCCGCCGGGACGCTGCCGCCGCGGATCGTGTTCGAGGTGCTCTTGGGTGTCCCACCGGCCATCGCCCATGTCGATCCCGCCGCACACCGCCAGCGTATCGTCGATCAGAACGATTTTCTGATGGTGACTGCAGCCAACAGGATGCGCGCGGTCGAACTTGAAGTCGATCCGCGGATAACGCAGCCACGTCAGCAAATCGAGCATCATGGTTCCGCGCGCGGTCGATTTGAGGAGCCCGAAGCTCCAGTTGAGAATGCGGATTTCCACTTCGTTCGAATGGCGGGTCAGCCACACGATGAAGCTGCCCAGCCGGGCCGGGTATTCGTCCCTGCGCCACGCCCTTTGCCACCACCGACGGCCGCGCGTCAGGTGAATGCGGGTGTCAAAGTCCCAACTGATCAGCAAGATGCGCTGGCG
>JBDSUJ010000069.1:0-19727 GCA_039927815.1 Croceibacterium sp.
GTCGGGCGTTAGCTGCCCCGGATGACTTGATCCTCCCTGTCGCGCAGCGATGGGGAGGGGGACCGCCCGAAGGGGGGTGGAGGGGCTAGGCGCCGCGCGCGCGGCACAGCACGACAATTGCGTCGGCAACGTCGGCAGCTGAATTTAATACCTCACTTGCCGGAATGCGCACGATCTCAAAGCCCTGCGACCCCAGCCAAACATCACGCCTAACATCTCGCTTCGGCCTATCACCCATGTCATGCGCGATCCCGTCGATCTCGATCCCGAGCTTGGCCGCCGCGCAGTAGAAATCGAGTACATAAGGCCCGGCCGGATGCTGCCGTCGAAGCTTCAAGTCCGCTTGGCGCAGTTTTTGCCACAGCAGCACCTCGGGCAGGGACATCGTGCGGCGCAACTTGCGCGCAGCCACCACCGTCCGCTTGCTCGATTGCCGCGCCATGCCCCTCCGTCAGCGGCTGCGCCGCTGCCACCTCCCCATGAGCTGCGCCACGGGGAGGATTTTAATTCAAAGCCTTCAGGCCGAGCGCATCCACCGCCGCCAGCGCGCAGGCTTCGTCGTTGTCGCTGGTGTCGCCGGTCACGCCGATCGCGCCGATGATGCCATCGCCATCGCACACGATAACCCCGCCCGCCGCTGGCACCATGCCGCCCTCGGCCATGCTATCGACCGCCGCGATGAAGTGCGGGCGTTCGAGCGCCATGTCGCCGATCTTGCGGCTCGACACGCCGAGCGCGAGCGCCCCGCACGCCTTGCCGCCGGCCAGCTTGACCCGCATCGTGCTCGCCCCGTCCTGCCGCTGGCACGCGATCAGGTGCCCGCCGGGATCGTGGACGGTGACGGTCAACGGCTTGAGCCCGAGCTCGACGGCCTTCGCGAAGGCCGCGTCGATCAGGGCGTTGGCTTGAGCGAGAGTCAGGCGGTGCATGGTCAACTCCATTTGGCTTCGGGCGGCAGGCTCATCAAAATCGCGTCAATGTTGCCGCCGGTCTTGAGGCCGAACAGCGTGCCGCGGTCGTAGACCAGGTTGAACTCCGCGTAGCGGCCGCGCCATTCGAGTTGGCGCTGCTTGTCCTCCGGCGTGAAATCACTCGCCATCCGCTGGCGCACGATCTTGGGGTAAACGTCGAGGAACGCCTCGCCGACGTCCCGGGTGAAGGCGAAGTGGCGCTCGAATCCAGGCTCGTCGGCGCATTCGAGGTGGTCGTAGAAAATCCCGCCGACCCCGCGATGCACGCCGCGGTGGGGGATGTAGAAGTACTCGTCGGCCCACTTGCTGAACGTGTCGTAATACGTCGGGTTGTGGGTCATGCACGCGGCCCGCAGGCGCGCGTGGAACTGGTCGGTGTCCTCCTGGTAAGGGAGCGGCGGGTTGAGGTCGGCGCCGCCGCCGAACCACGCCTGGCCTGTCACCAGGAAGCGCGTGTTCATGTGCACCGCCGGTACATGCGGGTTGGCCATGTGCGCGACCAGGCTCACGCCGGTGGCGGTGAAACCGGGGCTTTCACTCGCGCCGTGGATCGTGGCGGCGAATTCAGGCGCGAACGTACCGTGGACGGTCGAGACGTTGACGCCCACTTTCTCGAACACGCGGCCCTTCATCACCCCGCGCACTCCGCCGCCGGGGTCGGCGTTGCCGTCCTCCTCGCGCGCCCAGGTGAGGTATTCAAACCGTGCGTCCGAGCCCGCCTCGCGCTCGATGCCCTCGAACGCGTCGCAGATGCGGGTCCGCAAGGCTTCGAACCAGGCGCGGGCTTGCTCGGTGTGGGGTTGCCAATTCATCGCATGCGTCCTTGCCAAAGCGATCCGGGCCCGGCAAGTGACGGGCTATGGTTCCCGTTTCGTTCGCGTTTGAATTTGGTGGCGATGAATTCGTCCTGACGCCGGGCCGCGCGCTCTACTGGCCGCGTGAGCAGGCGCTGCTGGTGGCGGACCTGCACCTCGAGAAGGCGAGCTTCTTTGCCCAGCACGGCCAGCTGCTGCCGCCCTACGACAGCCGCGAGACGCTCGAACGGGTGGCGCTGGCGATCCGCGAGACGGGCGCGCGGCGGGTCTACACGCTGGGCGACAATTTTCACGATTCGGCGGGGCCCGCGCGGTTGGAGCCGCACGCCGCCGGCATGCTCGCGGCGCTGACCCGCGCCGTCGAATGGGTGTGGATTACCGGCAATCACGATGCCGCGATGGAAGCGACCGCGGGCGGCACGCTGGCCGAAGAGCTGGCGATCGCCGGCATGATCCTGCGCCACCGCGCCCAGCCCGGCGAGACCCGGCCCGAGCTGAGCGGCCACTATCACCCGCGCCTCCATGTGACGGTCCATTACCGGCGCATCCGCCGCCCGTGCGCGGTGGTGAGCAAGCCGGTGGGCAACGATGGCGGGCGAATGATCCTGCCCGCGTTCGGCGCGCTGACCGGCGGGATGGACGCCGCCGATCCCGCCATCCTCAGGGCGCTGCAACCGGCCCGCGCGATCGATGCGGTGCTGCCCGCGGGCGGGCGGCTGGTGCAATTCCCGCTGTGGCGAGCGGCCGCCTGAGGTGCCTTAATAAGGCCTGATTCAGCCCTAGCGCCCTTAGCTGATAGGCCTTAAGTAGCCGCTTCGTAAAAAACCACAGGAGAACGCCCCATACCCCGTCCCCCCCGGCGCATGCTCGCGCCGCCGGTCAAGTCCGGCCCCAAGTTCGACGATCTCATCCTCGCCGAAAAAGTTCGCGTGATCGACGAGAACGGCGAAAATCTCGGCGTGATGTACACCCGCGAAGCGATGGAACAGGCCAACGAGCTTGGCCTCAACCTGGTCGAGGTCTCCCCCGGGGCGGACCCGCCGGTGTGCAAGTTCCTCGATGTCGGCAAGCACCGCTACGAAGCGCAGAAGAAGGCCAACGCCGCGCGCAAGACGCAAAAGACGCAGCAGATCAAAGAGATCAAGATGCGCCCGAACATCGACGATCACGATTACGACGTGAAGATGCGCAGCGTGTTCAAGTTCCTCGACGAAGGCGACAAGGTCAAGATGACCTTGCGTTTCCGCGGCCGCGAGATGGCGCACCAGGAGCTTGGCGTAAACCTGCTCAAGCGCGTCCAGGACGACGTCGCCGAAGTCGCCAAGGTCGAGGCCTTTCCCCGGCTCGAAGGGCGCCAGATGGTGATGGTGGTCGCGCCCAAGTGAGGCGCGCGGCCGCCCTGGCTGCGGTCCTGCTGATGGTGGCGGCGTGCAACCGGGCACCGGACACGGTCACGGCGGATTTGACCAGCACCGTCGGCGCCGGACAGCCCGGCCCATCCTCCAACCCTACGCCATCCCCGGTCGTGCGGGAAGACGCCGCGCCCACACCAGCTCCGGTGGCGACTCCGCCGTCGGCATCGACGCGGAGCGAAACCCCGGCGCCGATCGCGACCCCGCTGACCGCCGTCGACAAGGGTGAGACAGGCGCACGCGACGTGCTGCTGACCTGGGCCCGCGCGCTCGAGCTGGGAGATTATGACCGGGCTTTCGCGCAATGGGGCACCGAGGCCGAGGCGCGCAGCGGCATGACCCGCACGGGGCACGCCGCGTACTGGCGCAAGTTCAAGACCATCACCGTGGCGGTGCCCACCGGCACGATGGATGGCGCGATGGGCTCGTCATACTATCAGGTGCCGACCACCGTGGTCGGCAAGCAGCGCGCCAATGGCAAGCCCTATCGCCTGGCCGGCACAGTCACGCTGCGCCGGGTCAAAGATGTCGACGGCGCCACTGCCGATCAGCTCCGCTGGCACATCGAACAGGTCGACCTCAAGCCGGTCACGTGAGGCGCGATTGCCTTGCGCCCGGCTTCGGCTAAGCTGGCGCACGGGGCGATCGGGGGGATCAACAAGTGACGGCACAGTGCGTTCGCTTCCGGCTCCGCAGGGACGCCGCGTGAGCACGGCGCCGACACCGGGAATCCGCGCGATCTCGCGCCACCGGCTGGTCTCGATCGTGGGCGGATCGGCGGGCAACCTGGTCGAATGGTATGACTGGTTCGCCTACGCCAGTTTCGCGATCTATTTCGCCCCTGTGTTCTTCCCCAAGGCCGATCCGACCGCGCAATTGCTCAGCACCGCCACGATCTTTGCCGCCGGGTTCATCATGCGTCCGTTCGGGGCCTGGGTGATGGGCCGCTTTGCCGATGCGAAAGGGCGCAAGGCGGGCCTGACTCTGTCGGTCGGGTTGATGTGCAGCGGCTCGCTGCTGCTGGCATTGGCGCCGACTTATGCGATGGCCGGGCTGGCCGGCCCCGCCATCCTGCTGCTGGCACGGATCCTCCAGGGCCTGTCGCTCGGCGGCGAATATGGGGCCAGCGCGACGTACCTGGCCGAGATGGCGCCACGCTCCAATCGCGGGTTCTGGGCCAGCTTCCAGTACATGACGCTGTGCGGCGGGCAGTTGTGCGCGATCGCAGTGGCGGTCATCCTGCAAGGCGTGCTGAGTGAGGCGGAACTGACCGCGTGGGGCTGGCGCATCCCGTTCTTCATCGGCGCGCTGCTCGCGCTCGGGGTCTATGTGCTGCGCCGCCGGCTGGCAGAAACGCCCTCGTTCACCAACCAGGCGGTCGATCGCCCGGTCTCGACCGCGCGGATGCTGTGGCGCGACCATCGCCGCGAGAGCATCCTGGTGGCGATGCTGTCGGCCGGCGGCGGGCTGAGCGCTTATACGTACACCAGCTACATGCAGAAATACCTGTTCAACACGGTGGGCTTCGACAAGGCCACCGCGACTTGGATCGTGGCCGCGGCGCTGCTGTGGTTCACCGCGATGCAGCCGCCGTTCGGCGCGTTGGCCGACCGGTTCGGGCGCAAGCCGATGCTGCTGCTGTTCGGGATCGGCGGGGCGCTGGCGGCGGTCCCGGTGTTCCTCACGCTCGAACACGTCACCTCGCCGATCTGGGCGACCGTGCTGGTCATCATCCCGCTCACCCTGGCATCGGGCTACAGCGCCAACAATGCGCTGGTGAAGGCCGAACTGTTCCCCGCGCATATCCGCGGGCTGGGCGTGGCGCTGCCCTATTCGATCGGCAACGCGCTGTTCGCCGGCACGGTCGAAATGGTCGCGCTGGCGCTCAAGGGCGCGGGGGTCGAATGGCTGTTCTACATCTACGTCGCGCTAGTGATCGCGATGGCGGGGGTGGCGACAATCCTGCTGCCTGAAACGCGCGAACGCAGCCTGATCGTCGAGGACTGAGCGGACGGTGAAGCTGCCCGATCACCTGCCGCCGCTGACAGGCAGGGGTCTGGCTATTTACCGCGCGGTATGGGCGGTCATGTTCGTGCTGGCGCTGATCGGCGCGAGCTTCGGCGCGGCAATGAGCGCGCGCGACACCCGGGCGAGCAATACCGTATTGTACAGTCTTGGCCTGCGGGTTTCGGCGACCAACGGTCTGCGCCGAATCGGACCGCTGCTGACCTTCACCGCGCAAGCCGGGCTGCGGCGCGACAGCACGATCGTGGCGATCGACGGGCGGGCTTGGCCGGTACGCTACTCCTATTCCGAATCGCGCCGGCTCGAACGCGCGCTCGGCGGTACGGAAGGGACGGTGCATCGCCTGGAGCTGCGCGATGGCTCGGGCCGCGAATATACCGTTAGCCTTCCCGTCCGCCGCGCCAATCTTGCCGCGTTCGATAGCCAATCGGCGTTGCCGCTCGAAACGCGGCTGGCGTTTTACATCGCCGCGTCCGTGCTCACTTCTTGTCTGATGATCGCGGCAGCGACCGTGCTATTCGCGCGCCGTGTGCGGGAACCCGTGGCGGCGCTGCTTTCGCTCGGGATGCTCGCGGTGGTTGCCAGCGGCGCCGCGATATTAACCGGGATCAGCGAATTCATCGACTTGATGGGCAAGATCGATCCCGGCTCGCTTCTCATCGGCACCGCGCTCCTGCTGTTCCCGTCAGGCCGCTTCGATCCGCGCTGGACCTGGGCCGTTTTGCCGCCCTTATTGCTATCCACCACCACTCCGCCGGGCCTGACCGACGCGGTCGGGACCGGGCTGTTGTTGGGGGTGATTGCCGCGATCCTGCTCGCCAACCGGATCCGCTATCGCCGCATGGCGACTGCCGTTGAGCGCCAGCAGGTCAAGTGGGCCACGCTGGGTATCGCCTTGGCCCTGCTCATCCTTGCGCTGACAAGCATGATCAATCTGTACCAGCCGCGCGTCACCGATCCGGTTTTTTCGGTAGCCTTGTCGCTGACCGGGCGTTTACTGGCCCTGCTCAGCACGCTGTGCCTGGTGGGCGGACTGCTGATCTCGCTACTGCGCTATCGGCTCTACGATGCCGAGACCGCGCTCAGCCGCTCGGCGCTCTATGGCGGGCTGGCGCTGGCGATGATCGCGGTGTTCGCCGGGACCGAGAAGCTGGTCGAGATCCTGGCCGAGCAATATTTCGGCGAATCGGTCGGTGCCGCCTCGGGTGCGATTGCCGCAGGGGTCGCGGCCGCGATCATCCCGCTGTTCCACCGCCGGCTCGAACGTTGGGCCGAGCGGCGCTTCCAAGGCCCGCTGCTGACGCTGCGTGACAAGTTGCCGAGCGACCTTGGCGACTGGCGTGAAACCGCCGAATTGCCCGAATTGGCCAATGATGCGCTCGCCCGGGTCATGGCCGCGTTGCGCTCGCATGGCGGCGCCATCGTGGTCCCGGACGCCCGCGATCCCGTGCTGGCCGCGCGCGCGCTCGACCCCGGGCAACTCACGACCTGGCTCAGCGCGCATGACCCCGCCGCCACCGAGCTCGATCGCGAGGACCGTTTGTTGCCGTTGCGGATCGGGCTCGGCCAATTGCCCGATCAGGGCCCTGTCTACCTGCTGCTCGGTACCCGACCCGATGGGACGATGCCCGGCAAGGACGAGCGGGACGCTGCCCGCGCGGTGGCCGATCCGCTTGCTCGCGCGCTATCGGTGACGGTGCGCCGGATGGCTCGCGACCACGCTCTGCATACCACGCTGAGCGACCTTGGCGCGCGTCTCGCCCGGCTCGAGACGCGCCCCGCCTGACGCGAGCGCGATTGCCGCGCCCCGCGCAACCGGTTACCCGCGCAACCATGCCCGATCCCACCGACCGCCCGACCCCGCGCCGCAAGCCCAAGCCCGAAGTCACCCGCATCGCCGGGCGCACGCTCAGCCCGTCGACCCTGATGATGGGCTACGGCTACGATCCGGCGCTGAGCGAGGGCGCGCTCAAGCCGCCGATCTTCCTCACCAGTACGTTCGTGTTTCCCAATGCCGAGGCCGGCAAGCGCCACTTCGAAGGCATCACCGGCCAGCGCACCGGCGGGGCCGAGGGGCTGGTCTATTCGCGCTTCAACGGGCCCAACCAGGAAATCCTCGAGGATCGCCTCGGCATCTGGGACGGCGCGGAGGATGCGCTGGTGTTCTCGAGCGGGATGACCGCGATCTGCATCCTGATGATGGCGTTCTGCAGCGCGGGGGATGTGATTGTCCATTCAGGCCCGCTTTACGCCGCCAGCGAAGGGTTCGTCGCCAAGACGCTGGCCCGGTTCGGGGTTGGCTATATCGATTTCCCCGCCGGCGCGACGCGCGCGGAACTCGACGCGGTCATCGCACAGGCCAAGGTCAAGGCAGCCGCCAGCGGGGGCAAGGTCGGGATGATCTACCTCGAAAGCCCGGGCAACCCGACCAATGCGCTGGTCGACATCGAAGCGGTGCGCGACGCGCGCGACGCCGCGCTCGATCCCGCGGTGACCCCAATTGCGATCGACAACACGTTTCTCGGCCCGTTGTGGCAGAGCCCCCTCCAGCACGGGGCCGACATCGTCGCTTACTCGCTGACCAAGTATGCCGGGGGCCATTCGGACCTGGTGGCCGGCGGCGTGTCCGGCGCCAAGCGGTGGATGGATCCGGTGCGCAGCTTACGCAACACGATGGGCGGGATCTGCGATCCGAACACCGCGTGGATGCTGCTGCGGAGCCTCGAAACGCTTGAAATCCGCATGCAACGCGCGACCGAGAACGCGATCAAGGTATGCGCCTATCTCAAGGACCATCCGAAAGTCGCCGGCCTCGGGTTTCTCGGGCTGCTTACCGACGCGCGCCAGCAGGACATCTATGACCGCCACTGCACGGGCCCGGGCAGCACCTTCAGCGTATTCATCGAGGGCGGCGAGGCGGAGGCGTTTCGCTTCCTCGACGCGCTCAAGGTGGCCAAGCTGGCGGTCAGCCTGGGTGGCACCGAGACGCTCGCCAGCCATCCGGCTGCGATGACCCACCTCTCGGTTCCGGAGGCGCGCAGAGCGCAACTCGGTATCGCCGACAACCTGGTGCGGATCTCGATCGGGATCGAGGACGCCGGCGACCTGATCGCCGATTTCGAGCAGGCGCTGGCCGCGGTTTGAAGGCCCGGGCGGAACTAACGGTCAATCGCCGGAGTTAGCTTTCCAAACCAGAACCAGCACGGGGAAGAGGCATGAACAAGCTAGCCATGATCGTCGGCACCGCCGCGCTCGCGCTCGGAACCGCGGGCTGCAGCAAGGATACCCCGGCGGAAAACGAGGTCGAGAAGCAAGCCGACGCGATCGGCGATGCCTACAAGGCCGACGCCAAGGTCCAGAAGACACTGGCCGAAGGCGCGCCCGACGAAGCGGCCCAGAAGGCGGCCGCCGATCAGCTCGCGAAAAAGGGCGCCGCGATCGAAGCCAGCCTCAAGGCCAGCGCGGACGAGATGGGCAAGGATACGCGCAAGATGGGCGAGACCACCAAAAGCGCTCCAGCGCCGAACTGACGCCGAGCGAACGCTCAGCCCATCCAGGCGCGCCGCTCTTCCGCCTGGCGCAACACTTCATACGCCAGTTGCGCGGTCTGGAACTGCTTGGCCGCGTCGGCATCGTCGCGGTTTACGTCAGGATGGCTTTCGCGCGCCTTCGCCCGCCATGCCTTCTTGACTGCCTCGAAATCCGCATCGGCTTCGAGCCCCAGCACGTCCAACGCGCGCATCTCGTCGGCAGAGCGCGACCCGTCGCCGCTCGACGCCCACCCGTAGTGCGCGGCCGAGGTATAGCCGGCGTTGGCGCTCTGTTCGCTGCGCGCACGCTCGTCGGCGTCGGCTTTCTCGAGCCCCTCGAAATAGTCCCACTTGGAATTGTATTCCGCGGCGTGGCGCTGGCAGAAATACCATTTCGCGGGATTGTTGGGAGCCTTGGGCGCGGGGCAGCTGCCCGCTTCCTCGCAGCCATGCCGGTCACACATCCGGACCTTGACCGCGTCACGCGAGTCGGTTCCGTACGGGCGCCAACGGGGGAAGCCCCAGTCGAGCGAACGCGACGAGCGCGCCATCAGATGTTTTCAGTCACAGGCATGACCTCCCGCTATAGCGCCGGGTGAGCCGGGTGGAAGCGGCGTCGCGCGATATATTCGCGCGCGATACAAACGGCGACCAATGTTGCATTGCAATATAGGCGCGGATTCCTATCTGCGGCGCACCATGTCAAAACAGCTATCCGTTGCCGCCGCCTTCGCGATCCTTGCCAGTTCGATGCTGGCGCTGTTCGCGCCTGGGTCGGCTCATCCGTCCGGGGCCTTGGCCAGCACAGGCGCCCCAAGCGTTCTTGCGGCGCCTTCGCTGAGTGCGCTGCTCGGCGGCTAGTTCAGCACGATCGTGACCGCGCGGCGGTTGCGGGCCCACGCTTCTTCGTTCGAACCGAGCGCCACCGGGCGTTCCTTGCCGTAGCTGACCGTGCTGATGCGGTCACCCGACACCCCCAGGCTCGCCAGGTAATTCTTGGCCGAATTCGCCCGCCGTTCGCCCAGCGCCAGGTTGTAGTCGCGGGTGCCGCGCTCGTCCGCGTGGCCTTCGACCGTCGCCCGTACGTTGGGGTATTGTTGCAGGTACCGCGCCTGCTGGGCGAGCGCCTGCTGGTCCTCGGCATCGATGTTGTAGCGGTCGGTTTCGAAGTAGATCGTGTCGCGTCCGCTCATCGCCTGGGCGAAATGCGCCTGGGTGCCGGGAATCGGGCCGCCCGGCTGCACGGCAACTGCCGGAATCTCCACACCGCTGCTGGCCTGAGGCGCCGGTGGCAAGTCGGCCGGGGCCTTCTTCGAACACGCCGACAGGGCCAGGACACTGGCGGCGACAAGCGCGAGAGCAGATTTGGCGTGCATGGTGGTCTCCTGGGTGAGTGGGGGACGGGTCATGGCAGGACCGGTCCCCAAGCGGGATCGGACGCCCCAACGGGCGTCGGCAGGCGCCGTTCGTTGCGGCCGGTCAGGTCGACCTGCCAGATCGAGGCGGTGCCCGAATTGCGTTCGGTGCGGAAAAACTGGACGATCCGGCCGTTGGGCGACCACGTCGGCGCCTCGTCCTGCCAGGCGTTGGTCAGGTAACGGAGCGCGCCGCCGCTCGGGCTTATCACCGCGATCCGCAAGTCGCCGACGATATGGGTGAACGCGATCTGGTCGCCGCGCGGGCTCCATTCGGGCGTCGCCGCGCGCCCGCCAACAAAGCTGATCCGCCGCTGGTTGGAGCCGTCGGCGTTCATCACATAGATCTGCTGGCTGCCCGAACGGTCGCTCTCGAACACGATCTGGCGCCCGTCGGGGGAATACGATCCGCCAATGTCGATCCCCGGGCTATCGGTCAGCTTCTGCGGGCTGCCCCCGCCGGCCGCGGAAATGCGAAAGATATCCGTATTGCCCGCGCTGGCCATCGAATAGAGGATCCACCGCCCGTCGGGCGACCAGCGCGGAGCGAAAGTCGGACTGCGGCTTTCGCTGATCAGCTTCTGCTGACCCGTGCCGATATCGTAGACATAGATGCGCGGGTTGCCGTTGAGATAGCTGAGGTAGACGATCCGCTTGTAGTCGGGCGAATAGCGCGGGGTCAGCGCGGTCGCCTGGCCGTTGGTGATGAAGCGGTGGTTGGCACCGTCCGAATCCATGATCGCCAACCGCTTGACGCGCGCGTTTTTGGGGCCGGTCTCGGCGATATAGGCGATCTTGCTGTCGAAGAATGGGCTTTCGCCCGATAGCCGCGAATAGACCAGGTCGGCGCATTTGTGCGCCGCACGGCGCCAGTCGGTCGGCGCCACCACCCAGCCCGAGCGCGCCAGTTCCTTCTGCAGCGCGACATCGTAGAGATAACAGCCGACCGTCAGGTTGCCGTCACCGTTGGCACGCACATAGCCGTGCACCAGCATCTCGGTGCCGCGGCCCTGCCAGGCGGAGAATGCGGGCGCGGTGATCTCGGGATAGCTCGGGTGCGGCAGGCTGTCGGGCCCGGTCGGCTTGAACAGCCCGTTGTTGCGCAAATCGTTGAACACCACCCGCGACAGTTCGAGCGCGAGCGCGCCTGTGCCCTGGGCGTTGGCGGGCGTGGGGGCATCGGCGTTGGTGGCGAAGCCTGGAATGGCGATGCCGAGGTCCTGCCACGCGCTTTCGTCGGTCACCGACCCGCTCAAGCCGTCTTCGGCGGGCTGGGTTGCGGGCGGTGGAGCGGCCGGCTGCTGCGCGCTCAACGAAGCGGCGCAGGCCAGCAAAACGAAAGTGAGCATCGGCTTACGCATGGTCAGAGTTTCCTGTCGAAGCGCCACGTCCGCACGCGCTTCCATTTGTCGTAGAACGCGTCGGGCAAATCGAACGGCGCGGCCAGCTGGACGGCGCGGATCGCGCGTTCGGCATGGAGCTTGGCCTGCGGCCGGTTGGAATCGGTTATCCCGCTCTGGCTGACCAGCTGCGGCGCGCCTTTCAGAGTGCCGTCCGGATTGAGCTCCCAGCTCAGCACCGTCACCAGCAGTTCGGCATCGACGCCCTGCGGCGCGCTCCAGTGCGGTTTGAGTTGGCGGTTGATCGCTTGGGATAGTGACGCCTGCTCGGCCGGCCCGAACGTCGCCGCGGGCGTGCCCTTGGCAATGCTGCGCTCGCTCCCGCCGACGCCGGCGAGGAAATCGGTCCCCAGCCGACTGCCGCCCGCCGTCTTGGAGGGAGCGGGCGCAGGCTTGGCGGAGGGCTTGGCGGTCGCGTTAGCGGTCGCCCGGGGCGCCGGGCTCGGCTTGGTCGCGGGCTGGCGGATCGCCGGCACCGCCGGGCGGATGTCGGGCTCGACCGCCACGGTCGGGATCGGCTCGGGCGCAGACGGCTCAGGCACGAGGCTCGGCGCGATCGCCGCCTGGCTCGCTGGCGAGGGATCGGGCGCGGTCGAGGTCAGGCTGACATCGTCGGCCAGGCTGACTTCGATCCGCTCGGGCGCCGGAGTCCGCTCGGGCGGCTTGCCCACCTGCCACATCAAGGCGGCGACCAGAGCGCCGTGCGCCAGCGCGGCAATGCCGAGGCCGATGCGTTCTTCGCGCGAAAGGTTCGCCAGCGACGCCATCACGCTGGGCTATGGAGCCGCGACTGAACCGTTGGTGACCAGCGAAATACGCTTGCATCCGGCGCGGTTGAGCTCGCCCATCGCACTCATCACCCGGCCATAATCGAGCGACCGGTCGGCACGCAGGGTGACCAGCCGGTCACTGCCCGCGCCGCACCCTATGGTGGCGACCGCTTGTGCCAGACCGCCGGCCTCGACCACGCTGTCGCCAAGGGACACGGTACCGCGCCGGTCGATCGACAGCGTCACCTGGTCCTGTTCCTGGGCGAGCGCGTTGGCCCGGCTGTCGGGCAAGTTGACCGGCACCCCGCTCGCCAGCATCGGCGCGGTGACCATGAAGATGATCAGCAGCACCAGCATGACGTCGACCAGCGGGGTAACGTTGATGTCCGCCATCGGGGCGCGCCGCGCCGACCGACCGCGCGTATGCGAGTGCACGCCCATCGCCATCACCCGCGTTCCAGCTCGCGGCCGACCTGGGCGTGCACCTTGTCGGCGAACCGTCTCAGCCGCGCTTCGTAGGCGTTCACCCGGTGGCTGAAGCGGTTGTAGGCGATGACCGCCGGGATTGCCGCGAACAGCCCCACCGCGGTGGCGAACAGCGCCTCCGAGATGCCCGGCGCGACCACGGCGAGCGAGGAATTCTGTTCCTGCCCGATCCGGAAGAAGCTGTTCATGATGCCCCACACGGTGCCGAACAGCCCGACGAACGGCGCGACCGATCCGGTAGTGGCGAGGAAATTGAGGCGCTCGGCCAGCGTATCGGCTTCGAGCGCGGACTGGCCTTCCATCGCCAGCGCGATCCGCTGGCGCGCGGCGTCACGATCCTTGAGGCCTTCCTTTTGCGACAGGTCCAGCTCCGCCAGGCCCGCCCCCGCAACGCGCGCCGAGGGATTGTCCGGCCGCGTTCCCGCCAGCTCGACCGGGTTGTCGACATCCCAGAACTCGCGCTCGAACGCGTCCGAGCGGCGCCGCACGCCGCCCATCTTGAGCGCGAACGAGACGATGATCATCCACACCCACACGCTCGCCAGCACCAGCCCGGCAATGACGATCTGCACCACGATGTCGGCGTTGAGAAACAGCTTCAGCGGATCGAGGTGCGTGGGCGTACCCGACGCGGCAACGGCAAGCAGGTTCATGCGATTTCCTTGGCCGGAAGAATGGTCAGGAAGGCGGCTCGCCACGCGGCAGGCTGGCGGCGCGGGCGTCCCTCCGGAGTGATGAAACCGATGCGGAGCGTGCCTTCGACCAGCAATTGCGCACCGCGCAAGGCGCGCTTATTGATCCGCACGGTGGCCGCGCCGATCTCCAGCGCGCGGGTTTCGATGATGACGGTGTCTTCCAGCCGGGCGGGAGCGGTGTAGCGCAACGCGATCTCCGCCACGGTGAAGTACCCATCGCCCGCGTCGGCTGCGGCGCGCTGGTCGATACCCAGCAAGCTGAGCACATCCGACCGGGCGCGTTCGAACCACCGCAGGTAATTGGCGTGATAGACCACCCCCGACAGGTCGGTATCCTCATAATAGACCCGCACCGCGTAGCGATGGAGCACGCCGTCGAAACCGCCGCTGGCGGGCGCGGGCATTGCATTCATCGGCTGGTCTTAGCCACGCCCGACTCGCCGGGCAAGGGCGGCCATGACCGCTGCGGTGGAGTGAGTGCGTAACCGGTTGACCCGCCTTCGTCTTGATAAGGGACACCGCCCCCGCCGCGGTTGCGAGAAACCGTCGATCGCGCAAATCCCTGCGTGCCGACTGCAATGGCCGGCACCGACCTTACAGTGCGGAGAAAACCCATGCGTGACCTGCTCGATCTCGAACTGAACTATGTCAGCGGCGCCGGCGAGTGCTGCTCGCCTTGCCCCCCCACTTGCGATGAGCCCGGCAAGACCAAGAAGGGCAACAACGGCTTCGGCAATGGCGCGGACGCCAACCTGGCTGCTCCTGGCGGCTCGGCTCCGACCGGCGGCGGCAAGGACGGCAGCGTCGGCGACTATCGCGGCGCGCGCTGAGTTCAAGCAACGCTTTTTCGATGGGGCCTGCCGCTCGCGCGGTGGGCCCCATTCGCGTCTAGGCGCGGTCGATCATGCGCCCGAGCGGCGCGCCGCCGAACAAGTGGACGTGAAGGTGGGGCACTTCCTGCCCGCCGTGGCCCCCGATATTGGCGAGCAAACGGTATCCGGGCGCGACTAGCCCTTGATCACGCGCGACCGTGCCGACCGCGCGCACGAATCCGGCGATTACCTCGCTTGGCGCGCGGGCTGAAAAGTCGTCCCAGCTTACATAGGCGCCCTTCGGCACCACCAGCACGTGGACCGGCGCCTGCGGGGCGAGGTCATGAAACGCCAACGCCCACTCGTCTTCGTAAACCTTGGTGCACGGGATTTCCCCGCGCAGGATTTTCGCGAACACGTTGTGGTCGTCATACGGCAGCGTGGCGTCGATCGGCATCAGGGCGCGCTCCGCGCGGCTTTCTCCGCCAGGCCCGAAGTCCCGTCACGCCGGTCGAGTTCGGCAAAGACTTCGGCCAACGGGATGTCTTTGGCAGCGAGCAGGACGAGCAGGTGGAACAGCACGTCGGCGGCTTCGCCGACCAGGTCCTCGCGGCTGCCCGCCAGCGCGGCGATGACGGCCTCGACGCTTTCCTCCCCCAGCTTGCGCGCGATCACCGGGAGCCCGCGCGCCAGCAGCGTGGCGACATAGCTGTCGTCGGGCGCGGCCGAGCGGCGCGCGGCTATCGTATTTTCGAGGCGAGCCAGCGTGTCCATGCCGGCGGAATGGGCAAGCGGCGCGGGTGCGTCAATCCCGCTTGCGCATCGACGCCCGCCGGCCAATCAGCACGCCCGCGAGACCGATCCCGAACAGCGCGAAGTTGGAGCCTTCGGGAACCGCCGTGCTTGCGTCGGCCCACGCCGGCGTGGCGGCGAGGAAGAGTGATACGGCGAGCAGGAGACGAGCGACCATTCGCCTGCCATGCGCTTGCCCCTGTGACGCACAAGCGGCCATCGGGCGGCGTCCCGCAAGGGGACGATCACACCCGCGCGGGTAACCCGGCGGCGCGCAGCGCGGCGTGCGCTTCGGCCACCGTGTGAGTGCCGAAATGGAAGATCGAGGCGGCCAGCACCGCGCTCGCATGACCTTCGGTCACGCCTTCGACCAGATGTTGCAAAGTGCCGACACCGCCGCTCGCAATGACCGGCACGGAAACCGCATCCGCAATAGCTCTAGTCAACTTGAGGTCGTAGCCCGCCTGGGTGCCATCGCCGTCCATCGATGTCACTAGCAATTCCCCGGCGCCCAGTTCGGCCAGCTTTACAGCATGTTCGACCGCATTGATGCCGGTCGCTCTACGCCCGCCGTGAGTGAAGATTTCCCATGTCTCGCCGACGCGACGCGCATCGACGCTGGCGACCACGCACTGGCTGCCCATCCTGGCGGCGATCTCCGCCACCACCTCGGGGCGGGTCACCGCGGCCGAATTGACCGCCACCTTGTCCGCCCCGGCGAGCAACAGCGCGCGCGCATCCTCGACGCTGCGGACCCCACCGCCCACGGTCAGCGGCATGAAGCATACTTCGGCCGTGCGGCGCACCACCTCGAGCAAAGTGCCGCGCCCTTCGTGGCTGGCGGAGATGTCGAGGAAGCACAACTCGTCCGCGCCCGCCGCATCGTAGGCGCGCGCCTGCTCGACCGGGTCACCCGCGTCCGCCAAGTCGACGAAGTTGACGCCCTTGACCACCCGCCCGTCGCGGACGTCGAGGCAGGGTATGACGCGGATGCGGACGGTCATGCCCGCCCCGCCATCGCGATTGCCGCGGCCAGGTCGAGCCGCCCGTCATACAACGCCCGCCCGGTGATTACGCCTTCGATGCCGTCGCGGGCATGGAGCGAGAGCATGCGGATGTCGTCGAGGCCTTTGACCCCGCCGCTGGCGATCACCGGCAAGTCGGTGCGCCGCGCGAGATCGACCGTCGCCTCGATATTGCAGCCGGTGAGCAGGCCGTCGCGGCCGATATCGGTGAACAGCACGGCAGCGACGCCCGCGTCCTCGAACCGGCGCGCCAGGTCGACCACCGCCACGTCGCTCGCTTCGGCCCAGCCTTCGGTCGCGACCAAGCCGTCACGCGCATCGACCGCGACGACGATCCCGCCGGGAAATTCGCGCGCCATGTCCTTGACGAACGCGGGGTCCTTGAGTGCCGCGGTGCCCATCACGATCCGCGCCACGCCGGCCTCGAACCAGCCTTCGACCGAGTCGCGCGTGCGAATCCCGCCGCCCAGTTGGACATGGCCAGGAAACGCCGCGACGATCGCCTCGACCGCCACGCGGTTCTCGGCCCGGCCCGCGAACGATCCGTCGAGATCGACCACGTGGAGATGCTCTGCCCCGGCTTCAGCAAACAGCAATGCCTGCGCCGCCGGATCGTCACCATAGACCGTCGCGCGGGCCATATCGCCTTCGGCCAGGCGCACAACCTGGCCGGCCTTGAGGTCGATGGCGGGGAACACGATCATCGCGCGCAGCGCCTAACACCGGCCGCGGGCTGACGCTACTGGGCACCGCCATCCTCGCTCGGCACGAACGCGGATTTGGCAACGTGAGTTATCCGGCACGCCAGGTCGGCCTCGCCGCTGGCGACGATGAAATGGTCGCCGGCGTCGGCAATGCCGGTCGTGAACACGACGTGGTCGAGGTACATCTGCGCGCGCAGCGGCTCGGTGAGATCAGGATTGGCTTCGAGCAGCGGGGGATGACTGGTGGCGAGGACTTTCCACGGCTGGTCAGGATCGAGCAGCGACCAGTAAGTGCGGTATTTGCCGACGATCTGGTAAGGTTCCACCCCGTGCCACAGCGTCAGCCACCCGCGCTGCCCGGCGATCTCGGTCAGGATCGGCGGGGCACCACCCCCGATCCGCGCGGTCGAGGGCGTCCCGGCGTGGGGCCGGATGCCGGGTTCGAGGTGCGGCTTCCAGTGCAGCGCGTCGGGGCTGGTGGCGAGATTGATCGACGGCCCCGCATGATACGGGCTGCCCGGTGGATAGGTGAAGAACAGCTGCCCGAGCGGGCGGGTCTGCGCCCAATACCGCCCGCCGACCAGGCCTTCGAAAATCAGCATGTCCTTGTTCTGGTGATCGAGGACAATGCCCTCGAACGTCCAGTCGAGCGCATTGTCGGACGTATACAGCGTGGTCGAATGGCGTTCCGGGCTGACCGAACAAGTTGTCATCAGCCAGCGCGCGCCGACGCGGCTGATGCGTGGGTCCTCGATGCCGTAGCATTGCCAGCTGCCCTGCGGCGCAATCGCCCGGTCGTAATGCAGCGCCACGACCGTGCCGCCATCGGGCGTCAGCTCGACCGGCAGCAGCCACGACAGCGACGTCAGCGCCATCACTTTCCAGCCGTAGCCGTGGAGCGTGAAGGTGCGCGGATCGGCGGTGTCGGCATGCTCGAGCGGCCACGCGTCGAGGACATATCGGCCCTCATCCCAACGGATGGCGTGGACGTGACCATCGAACACCGGCGCGCGCAACGCCTCGGCCACCCGCACCATCAGCAGCAGGTTGCCGCTCGCCAGCCGCGTCAGCCCGGGATTGAACGCCCCGAGTACATAGGTCTCGGCGCCGAGTTGCCCGGCGAGCGGCGAGCGTGACAGGTCGATGTCGTCCGGCGTGACGATCAGCCGGTCGACGGCGAATGTCACGGATTCCATTCCAGAAACCGCGCCAGCAACGCGAGGCCGTACCCCTGGCTTTTTTCCGGATGGAATTGGATGCCGAGCAGGTTGTCGCGCGCGACCGCCGCCACCAGCCCACCGCCGTGGTCGGTCATGGCGGCGATGTCGCGTCCTTCGTCGGGCTGGAAGTGATACGAGTGGAGGAAATAGCCTTCGCCCGGCCGCACCAGCGACAAAGCGTCGGCGTGGCTGGTCGGCTCGACATCGTTCCACCCCATGTGCGGGATCTTGATCGCCGGATCGGTCCGCTCGATCGCGCGCACTTCGCCCGCGATCCAGTCGAGCCCCTCGGTCACGCCGTGCTCATGGCCGGTGCTGGCCATCAGCTGCATGCCCACGCAGATGCCGAGAAACGGCATGCCGTCCGCCAGCACACGCTCCTCGAGGGCCTCGATCAGCCCGGCCTGCGCGCGCAGACCGTCGGCACAGGCCTTGAACGAACCCACTCCGGGCAGCACCACGCGGCGCGCGCCGCGCACCAGGTCCGGATCGGCGGTCACCGTCACCCGCTCCGCTCCGGCTGCGAGCAAGGCGTTGTGAACCGACTGGATGTTGCCCGCGCCGTAATCGATCAGCGCGATCGCTTCAGCCACCCAGCTGCCCTTTGGTCGAGGGTACCGCGCCGCCCTTGCGCGGGTCGAGCTCGACCGCCGCGCGCATCGCCCGGGCAAAGCCCTTGTAGACCGCTTCGCACACGTGGTGGTTGTTCTGGCCGTAGAGCAGTTGGACATGGAGCGTGATCCCGGCGGCTTGCGCCACCGAGTGGAACCAGTGTTCGACAAGCTCGGTGTCCCACTCGCCGAGCTTTTCCTGGGTGAAGCGGACCTTCCATACTACGAATGGACGGCCCGAGATGTCGAGCGCGACCCGCGCCAGCGTCTCATCCATCGGCGAATACGCGTGGCCGTAACGTCCGATCCCGCCCTTGTCGCCGAGCGCCTGGGCGAGCGCCTGACCGAGCGCGATGGCGCTGTCCTCGGTGGTATGGTGCTGGTCGATGTGCAGGTCGCCCTGCACCTTGAGCGTAACGTCGATCAGCGAGTGGCGGCTGAACTGTTCGACCATGTGATCGAGGAACCCAATCCCGGTCGCCACGTCATAGGCCCCGGTCCCGTCGAGGTTGACCTCGACGAGGATCTCGGTCTCTGCCGTCTTGCGTTCGATCCGGCCGGTGCGCATGGGGAGCGCGTAGAGCCGCCGGCGAGGCGACGCAACATGGGAGCGCACATGATCCGATACCTCCACACCATGATCCGCGTGGCCGATCCCGACGCCACCACCGCGGTGCTCAAGGTCCTCGGCCTCGAGGAGGTCCGCCGCCACGAAAGCCAGCAGGGGCGCTTCACGCTGATCTTCATGGCCGCGCCGGGCCAGAAGGACGTCGCCGAAGTCGAGCTGACGTACAACTGGCCGCCCGAAGACGGCAGCGCGGGAGAAGCTTACAGCGGCGGGCGCAACTTCGGACACCTCGCCTATCAGGTCGACGATATTTACGCGGTGTGCCAGCGCCTCGCCGACGCGGGGGTAACCATCAACCGGCCCCCGCGCGACGGGCACATGGCGTTTATCCGCACGCCTGACGGGATCTCGATCGAATTGCTCCAGCAGGGCGGCTCGCTGCCCCCGGCCGAACCGTGGGCGAGCATGGCGAACAC
>JBDSUJ010000070.1:0-33170 GCA_039927815.1 Croceibacterium sp.
GCGGCTGGAGCAGCATCGAGGGGATCTGGCCCTTATCGGCGGGGGGATCGATGCGGAAATCGGTCTGGAGCCGCTCTTCGAACCGCATCCGTTCGATCTCGAGATAAAGCTGGAGCGTCTCAACCTCCTGCGCAACAGTAACCGTCCCGCCCGGATCGCTCACCAACGTATGGCGCAGGAAGCTCGATAGCTTGGTCAGCATTGCGTTGGCGGGCCTGGTCTGTTTCAGCAGCACCAGCGTGCTGATCGAATTGAGCGTGTTGAACAGGAAGTGGGGATTGAGCTGGTAACGCAGCATGGCCAGCTGGGCGCTGGTCGCCTGCGCCTCCAGCCGTTCCAGCCGGTCAGCCTGCTGCTCGACCTGGAGAAAGTAATTGATCGCATAATATAGCGCCGACCATGCGCCCAGGACGATAAAGTCATACGAGAAGATGCCGACGAAGCGTTGTGCCAGGCTGATCTCCTCGTCTGCGCGGTACAGTTGCAGAACCCACGCATCGGTCAGCGCGTAGAGCGAGACCGCCGCGATGAGGATGACCACGGTGGCCGACCAGGTCAGCAACGCGCGCTGCTTGATCAACCAGCCGTAGATGACCGACAGGATCAGGCTTATTGAAAAACCGGTAATGGTCACGATCAGCAGTACCACCAGGAACTGCCAGGGCTGATCGTTGGCGATCGCGGAGACCGCGCGTTGGAGCGCATAGCCGCCCCACCCGAGCATGTTGAGCCGCCAAAAAGCCCTGTTCTTGTCGGCGAAGAACGGCGCCGGCTGGAAATGCAGCAAGCCGCCGGGGTCGGCCGCCATCGCCGCTGAGGGCACGACAGGCTGGCGCGATTTACCGCCGGGGAGGTGCAGCGGCCAGCTCAGGACGCGCGCGCCTCGGCAATCGCTTGGCCGATCGCTTGTTGCCCCTGCGCGCCTTGCAGAATGCGCTTGCCGATGACCCAGCCGGGTGTCCCGCTGATCGCCAGCACCTGGGCCATGCCGGCGTTCGCTTGCAGCTGGCTGTCGAAGGCGCCGCTGGCAATGGCCTGGTTCGCTCGCACCGGGTCGACCCCGGCGGCTCGGGCCGCAGCCGCGATCGTTTGCGCGGAAGGTGGCCCGAGCCGGTACATCGCGTCATGAAATCCGGCGAAGCGGCCCTGCTGCGCGGCGGCCAGCGCCATCCGAGCGGCATCGACGCTTTCCGGATGCAGGATGGGATATTCGCGCACCACCACTCGCAAGTCGGGGTTGGCGGCGATCAGCGCGGCCACATCGGCAACGCTCGCGCGGCAATACGTGCACGCGTAATCGCTGAATTCGACCAGAGTCACCTTGCCGTTGGGATTGCCGAGCACCGCGCCCGGATAGGGCCGTTCGAGGTCGCGGCGCATGGGCTCGATGCGCGCGGTTTGCTCGCGCTGCTGGAGCACTTCCATTGCCTGGGGCAGCACTTCTGGATTGGCGAGCAGGTATTGGCGCGTCGCCCGGTCGCCGAGGCCCGACACATCCCACAGCGCGGCGCCCGCGAATCCGGCCGTCAACGCAATCGCAAGGGTGATCATCCAGCGCATCGAAGTACCGCTAGTGGCGGTCTTTGCTCCGTTCAAGTTCGGCGCGCGCCTGCATCGCGACATCCTGGGCGCGCAGCCAGTCGGGGGAGCCCGCCGGCAAGGCACTTTCGGCCGCTTCGGCATTGCGCAAAGCCTCCTTGGGCTCGGCGCTCATGATCTGTTGTTCCGCACTGGCAAGGCGCGCGCGCGGGAGGTCCCCGTTGGCGGCATAGACGACGCCCAGCTGATACCACGCGAACGGATTCTCGCGGTCCTTGGCGACCGCGGCGCGCAACACCTTCTCGGCTTCGCCGTAATTGGCGGTACTTTCCGAAGCGATCAACGCGTGGCCAAAGGTGCTCGCAATCAGCGGATCGTTGTGAGTCAACTCGGTCGCTTGACGCAGCGGGGCGATGGCGTCCTCGGCTCTGCCCGACTCAAGCAGTACCTGGCCCTTGAGTTCGAGGAAGTACGGATCGCTGGGCGCGGTCGCGATCAGCGCGTTCACCTCATCGAGCGCGGCGTCCATGCGCGCATCCTTGTGATAAGCGTAAGCCCGCGCATATCGGGCAGGCACATCCGTCAGGTAGGCGGGGAAATGATTCATGGTGTCGGCCGGCTTGGCGAGATAACCATAAAGCTTGGCCTTGACCCTTTGGAAGCGCCGTTCCTGCGCCCCGTCGGCGGCCGTGTCCCATGCGGGATCCTTCTCAAGGTCGCCTTCGAGCCGCGAGATGCGATCACCGGTAAGCGGATGGGTGCTGGCAAATCCAGCCTCCTCATCCTGCCGAATTGCATAGCGGAACTCCTGGCCCTGGAGCTTGTGGAAGAAGGCGATGGTCCCTTTCCCCGAGATGCCGGCCGCAGAGAGAAATTTGACGCTGGCGGCGTCCGCGCTGGATTCCTGGGTGCGGGTGAACGACAGGAACGTGCCGAGCGCGGCCTGGCTACCCAGGGCGCTGATCGCCGAACCCGCTTCCGGCGCGCCGGCCAGCGCGGCCGCGATGCCGGCCAGCATGGACAGAAGTTGGATCTTACCCGCTTTGCCGGCTCCATCGTAGATGCTGATGGAATGTCCGCCAGCGATGTGGCCCATTTCGTGCGCGAGAACGCCCTGCACTTCGGTCGCGTGGTCGGCGGCGTTGATCAGCCCTGAGTGGATGTAGATCCGCTGGCCTCCGGCCACGAATGCGTTGATCGAGGGATCGTTGACCAGCACTACCTGGACGGCGCCGCGCTGAAGCCCGGCAGCCTCGGCTAGTGGATCGACCAGTTCCTTCAGCAGAGCTTCGGTTTCGGAATCTCGCAGAATCGATGGACCTGAGGATTGCGCGGCGATCGGCTGAGACGCTAACCCCACAACGGCAAGCATCATCAGCAGGCGGGCAGCGAAAGTGACAGGGCGGCGCATCTCGTCGAGCGCTAGCGCATCCCCCGCTGAACCGGGACTGACTCATGGGACCGAGGTGGCGTGTTCGACCACACCGCGCGGTGAAGTTCAGCCCAGTAGTTTGCGCGCGGCCCTTTCGACCAGGGCCGCATCGTCGGGCACTTCGCCCAGAACGATGACTGCGCCAGTGTCGGTGCGGCGGATCATCACCAAGGCAAATTCTTGCCCGTGGACGGGAATATCCGCCATCTCGAGCGGCGGAGCCGCGCGCAGCTTGCGGACGAGCGCGTCACGCCGTGTGTCGTGGTCCCCCGCCAGTCGGCCGTTGTTCTCCCTGCGGAGCCGCCGCTCGGCCTTGACCACGCCTTTGAGGCCGCCGTCGGCCGCGGCCAGAAAGTGGCCGAGTGCGCCTTGCGGGAGGGCCAGGCGATACGCATGGCTCAAGGCTGCGGCGTACTCGGTCAGCCGCGTCTTGTCGTAATCGGCGCCGAACACCAGCTTGACGACCGGGGTCATCGGCGCGCGCTCCTGCACGGTCAGTCCGGAATCCGCCAATAGCGCGGCAAATTCGTCCTGTTCGCCGGCAGCGGCGAGCGAGAAGTCATAAGCCCGGCCGATTGCTTCGTAGAGCGCGCCGCGGGTTCGGTCCTCGCTTGTGCTCGCGGTAACGGCGGTTTCCCGCGCCGCGGCCAGCCAGTCAGCCAGGCGCATGTCCGCCGGGTCATAAACGGGCATTGCGATTGCGATCGGCCGGTAGCCCGGCTCGGGCATGAAATCCGCGACAAGTGAATCGTCGAACATGCTGTCTTCCAGCACGATCGGCTTCTTGCGGATCAGACTGCCAAGCAAAGGCTCGGTCGGCATCAGCGAAGCGAACGGGGTCGATTCATCGTCTTCTTCGGCAAAGTCCTCGTCGAACTCGTCATTGTCGTGATCCGGCATGCCGCCGAATGCGACCTCAAGGCCGTCTGGCGCTTCGTGCGCGAGCTCGAGCGGTTCGTCGCTCGACAGGCCGAACGCGGGCCCGGGCAGGGCGGTCCCCGCGTCGCCCGGCAGGCCGACGCCGGCATCGTTTGCCGGAATCGAGCCGGGCCCGTCGGCCCAGTCGGTCAACGGCTCGTGCGTGTCGAGCAGTGGGGCGCGCGGCGGCTTCGCTTCCAGCGCCTGGTCGATTTCGAGCAGGAGCTCGTCCGCGGCGGCCTGATCGGCCAGTTCCTTCCAGTTGATCACGCCGTAGATGAAGTCGATCGATTCGTCGTCGCTTGAAAACGGCAGCAGGATACCGCGATACAGGATGGTCTTGCCGCGCTGATTGACGAATTCGGCTTCGAAGCCGATCGGTGCCTGATTGGCGAGGATCTGCATGTAGTGGTCGGTGATCCGTGTCAGCAGCGAGCGGCTCGGCACGTTTTCGAGGCGAGATGTGCCGTCAGCCGGGACGCCGCACTCTTCAGCCAATTCGACGCCAAGATAGCTGATTCCCGGGTTGTCGATTCCATTGGTGAAATCGAGCAGCACGCTGAACGGCCCAAAGTCGGGCAAGCTGTCAGGGTCGAGGTCTTCGATGGCCGGAAAATTGCGGTCGGTGAGCAAGGTGGCCCAATGATTGTAGGCGCGGACCTGCATCCGGCGCTCATCGGTGCCGATTGAAACGGGCGGCGTGTCGCGCGGCAAGTCGTCTTCCGACGCGTCGTAGTCGCCGTCATTGGCAAGCGAGTCGAACTGGCCTCGCAACGTGTCCATCAGGCATGCCCCCTAGTCATGCACAGGCTTGTGGCGCGACATGGTAAATTAACCGTAAAGTCGTCTGAATTTTGGTGTCATTGGTGCAATCGGTCGGCAAGCCCGCGGTCGGTGCCACACAGCCGGTCCCAATGGCGAAAGTATAGCCCGTAATTGCACGCGTAGGCGTCATGGTGCCGCTGGTGATGGCTGGCGGTGATCAGCCACCCGCCGGCGCGCGAACGAACCAGCGATTGCGGAAACAGCTCCCAGCCCATGTGATTGGTGACGCCCATCACGGTCATGATCGCCAGCACCAGCCCGAGCACCGCGCCATGTATGGGAATCGCGAACACCAGAGCGGGTATCACGATCGCCCCGCTCAACGCTTCGAGCGGGTGGAAGCTCATCGCCGCCCACGCGGTCGGGGGGCGGCTGGCATGATGCACCGCATGGGCGCGGGCGAACCACCATGGGCGATGGAGCAGGCGGTGGGTCCAGTAGAACCAGGTATCATGAGCAAGCAGATAGAGCGCGAGCGACACCGGCAAGTACCACAGCGGATAGGCCGCGACATCGCTGTAGATCCGGGTCCAGCCGCGTTCCTGCCAGCCCCACGCGACGATACCTGCGGGCAAGCCGTAGATCGCCGCTGCCGCCAGCGACCAGCCGATCTCGCGGCGGATCTGCGGGCCGAGCCCGGCATACAGGCCAGGTCGCACGCGGCGTGTGGCGAACGCGAACGCGCCGCTCGCCGCGAGATAGCGCAGTGCCACGATCGCCATCATCGCAAGCGCCGAGATGGCGACGCCGGTCAGCGCCATGGCACGGGCGCGGCGTTCGCGCGGGTCGGGCTAAACGCGATCATCGCCCACGGCTATCAAGCGGAGCGCCGCCAGGACAGCGCTTTGTCAGCCGTGCCCCTGGCCCCATGCCGAACAATGCGGGTCGAGCCCGACCAGATGCCGCCTGAGCGCGGTGCGCGCCAGTCGCTCGACTTCGGCCCGGCGCCGCGCGGCGGCGAGCGGATGGCTCGGAGCCGGGCGGACGATTTCCGCGTCGTATTCGTCGGCCACGATCACGCCGCAGCACCCGGGCCGGAAATCGCTGCCGTCGAGACACGCACGATCGAGTTCGGGCGGCAGGCCCCAGTAAAACCGATCGCAGAACTCAAGGTAGTCGGGCCACTTGCCGTCGCCCAACAAGTCCGCGCGCGCGGTCTTGATCTCGACGATCACGACCTGGCCTTTGGCATCGATCCCCATCAGGTCTGCCCGCCGGCCATTGCGCAGCGGCATTTCAGCAATCGCCCACACGTCGTTGCGCGCGAATAGCCGGCAGATGCCCCGCGCCACCGCGCGGGCCCTGCGTTCAACCGGATCGGCGAGCGTGAGAGCGGGTAATTCGGGCATGCTGCGGTGGTGGAACGAATGCGGAACAAGGTCAAGCGGTGTGTGCCGAGGCCGCCGCGCGCGGCCTCAGGCTGGCGGCTCGATCAACCTGTGCAATGCGGCCCGTGCGTCGGCGAATTCTTGCAGCAGCGCCCCGGCGGCAATGGCCGGATCTCGTCCACTGGCGCGGATCGCAAGCAGCGCCGCGAGGCCGGCGCGCATGATGGCCGACAAATCGTCGAGATATTCCGCGGCCTTCGCGCGCCGCCACGGTGCCGCGCCGTCGAACGGCGCGACCGGGTCGCCGGCCGCATTGCGCCCGCTGTCGCGACCGTTGTCCGCCAGCTCGGCGATCGCGCGGGCGGCGTCGGCGAGCGCCGTCCACCGCTCATCGAGCGAGGGCACCTCGGGCAGCGGCAGCCACGGCTCTGCGGCGTTGGCGAATGGTGGCGGGCAAGTAGCCATGGCCGCACCTTTAGCGCGCCGGTCTTGCCGATTGGTTAGCGCCTATTTGTCGGTGTCGGAAAACGGGTCCTTGCCGTCCGGGCCGCGCTCCCCAAGGTCGATGTTGGCGCCGTCCTTGCCCTCGGTCAGGCGATTGTTCTCTTCGCAGACGTATTCGCGGATCGTCCAGGTCGGTTCCTTGTGAAAAGCCGCCTGGCTTACCAGCGGCTCGCTCAGCACACCAGGATCGGTGATGGTGGTCTCGATCCGCATCACGCTGGGGCTTTCGAGCCACATCTTCTCATTGATCTTCACGTTCTCGCCATGCGCCACGCCAGGGACGTACTGGACGGGGTCGCTCAACCCGATCGTTTCGACGTAAAGCGTATCGCCTTTCCAGTGGCCGATCGAGTTACCGTTGAACTGGGGATCGGGATCTTCGGGCAAGGCCCGCCCATCGGTATAAATGCGCCGTGCCTGACTGTAGGTTTCGGCAAACAGGGTGACCCGGCCCGGCGTGAACAGGAACTCGATCGGATAGGGTTGGCGCATGATCCCGGGCATGCCCGGCGGCAGGCAATGGACCTGCGCCGATTGTTGCACGCCTTCGCGCTTCTGCTTCTCGCGGAAGGCATCCATTTGCGCCTGACCGGAAGGCGTCAGCTTGGGCTGGCTGGGCGCGGTGCGAGCGCCGCCAGCCACTCCCAACGTCCATACCCCCGACCAGTCGGGCAGTTTGTCCATCGCCGCATTGCCGTGGGCCCTGGGGATCGCGGCTGTTTGCCCGGATGCCGGGCCTGCCAACGCCAGCGTCGCCGCGCTCACCAGAGCGCATGCGCCCGTAGACCATAACCGCATGAATTCCTCCGGCACTATCCTGTCCCTTGCCCAGAGTGGGGTGCGTCACCGCGGCGAGTCAAGCGGCGGCTTGATTAATCGCAGCCTTTGCTGGCACAAGCCCGCAAGACGCTCACCCGGGGTTCAGCCGGGGAGCGATAGGAGAGGACGCATGTTGAACCGCACCACTTGCCGCGTGGCCCTGGCCGCCGCCGCTTTCGCTACCGCGCTGGCCACGCCGGCGCTTGCCCATCATTCCACCGCGATGTTCGAATGGGGCAAGTCGACCGACCTCAAGAATGTCACGGTCGAGAAGTGGGAATGGACCAACCCGCACACGTTCCTCTACGTCAAGGATGTCGATGGAAAGCGATGGGGGTTCGAAGGCATGAGCCCGAATCACCTGTCGCGCGCTGGTTGGGGCAAGCGTTCGCTGGCCCCGGGCGAAAAGATCGACCTGACCTATTATAAGCTGCGCGACGGGCGAAGAGGCGGCTTCAACGTCACCGTGGTAAAGCCCAACGGCTCACGGCTGCAGCAGCTGCCAGGCCAGCCGGTCGCTCCGGCTAACGGCGTCAAGCCCTAGACCGAGCCAACCGCACAACGAAAACGGGGCCTCGCAGGCCCCGTTTCTGTTGGTGCACCCGACAGGATTCGAACCTGTGACCTCTGCCTTCGGAGGGCCTGCCAAGGCTGTAATCTCACGCTTTTTCGGAGCATGTTCCTGCTTTAAACCCGTGAACAGGGCGGGAACCTGCGTTCGTTGCTCGCACATAACTCGCACAACCTATCTCCGGTCTGCGGCGCGAAGCGCCTCGGCCATGTGGTCGGGATGATGGTGCGCGTAGAGCTGGGTTGTCCGCGCGTCGGTGTGGCCGAGCCAACCGCCAATTTTGTAAAGGTCGACGCCGCGCTGGGCCATCCATGTGCCGCAGGTGTGGCGCAGCACGTGCGGCGATATGCCGATCAGGCCAGCGCGCTTGCACGCGGCTCCGAAACTACCATTGCCCCGGTCTTCCGGTTCGCCGTTCCATGCGCCGCCGATATCGCGGATCGGCGCCCCGTTCAGGTGCACCACGTAGCCAAGCTCGGTTCCGCGCTGCCGTGCCAGATTCAGAAACGTCAGCAGCCGCGCTGGTATTGGCTGGCTGCGCACCTTGCGCTTGTTCGTGCGGCGGGTGGCCGCGGCGAAGTCGATGCGCTTTGCTTCCAGGTCAACTTGCGGCCAGCGCAGCGATAGGATCGAGCCTGCCCTGGCGCCGGTGTAAAGGCCGATTAGTATGAATAGCGGCAGATAGAGCCGCACGTCGCTGCGCCCGTTCCTGGCTGCGTTGAGCAGCTGGGCAGCCTCGCGTTTGGTCAGCCAGCGATCGCGGCCTTCGGGCTTTTCCGGCAGTTCCACCGGGGGAACGCTAGTTAGGCGCCCCTCGCTATAGGCGAAGTTCAACGCGGCCTTGAGAGTGCCCATCTCGCGACGGATCGTGCCGTCACTTTTCTGACGCCATGACGAATAAGCCCGGCAGGTTTGCTTGGTCACCGCGTCGACCGTCTGCTCGCCCCAGTAGTCGAGCAGTGGCGTCATGGCGTAGGCGATCCGCTGTGGATCGGCCGCGTGCGGTGCGTGAAGGGTTCCGTACAGGTCCAGGGCGCTCGCTATTTTGTAGCCAGACGGGTGAGCGGGACCAGCTGGACGGGCGCGCAGTTCTCGTTCGCGGAGGAATTCGCCGAGTAGTGCTTCAGCCGTTCGGCCGTCTGACGTGCCAGTACTGCGGCGCCGTTGCCGCCCGGCTTCGTACCAGACGATGTAGAGATATGGCCGCCCGTCGACCCGTTCGAGCCGGGGGCCGGTGTTGGCGCGGGGCATTGGCATTGCTCCTGTTCAGCGATCCAGGTGAGTGCCTTATCGCGAGGGTAGAGGTAGGATTTACCGGGTTTCCAGTAGGGCAGTCCCCGGGACCGCATGGTGCGCACAGTGGACTTGCTGATGTTGCCAATTTCCTCGGCAAGTTGTGCGGCTGTGAGGTAGCCGCCGGCCATCAGTCGTCTGTACCGACGATGCGCGACTCTTCGGCGAGACCCTTCTCGACTTCGTACCGAAGGTTCGTGATGTTCCAGATTTCGGAGTACAGGATACCCTCCGCGCCGCCGGGCATGACGGTATGGGAGGCCAGGATATTGACATCCGGCTTGTCATCATCGGTCCGCTGCACGGGCCCACAATACGAATTCCCGACCATCCCGTGAGCGATGTACACGGCCTCAGGCAGTTCACGCCCGTTGTTTACCGCGTCCTTCAGTTGACCAACGATGCGGCAAGCGATCCCGCCTGCCTGCTTAACGGTCAAGCCGCGCTCATTGAGTCGGGCAAACAGGAACAGTCCGATCAAATCGGGCAGTTCGAATACGCGAGGATAGCCCGGCTGTGATGTCGGCGCGCTCGGGTAATCGCCAGACGCCATTACATCATTGAACTTCGGGCGCGGTAACCGCGCGATGCGACAGGCGGCTGCAGTGAAAGCGGCATTAGGCATGAGCGTTTTCTCCAGTTCTAGATCAGACACTACACCACGCTAGAAGAATGTCCAGTGCGTACTGGAAAAAAGTCCTTAACCCCCTAGAACCCTTTGGCAGGCGGGAGCCGAAGCCCCCGCCTCAACGTGCTTACGCTGGAGCCGGTCGCCACAGATGATACCCGTGTTCCCCGTGGTCACGGCCGTTTTGGGCGACGTGCTCGATGATGGCAGCCCGTAGGCCCGGTATTAGGCTGCACAGGTCTGCCAGCTCGCGCCACCGCCCCACATGCCAACCATCATGCCATTGGGCTTGCCGGCGGTATTCGGGCGCTTTGTTCAACCGGCTATGGCGCCAGTTCAATTCGCCCTTGCTGATCTGTATTTTGTCGCAATTCACGTCGACGATCAGGCCGCCGCCATATTTCAGCCAGCGCTCGACCCAAATGGCGGCAAGGTCGGCGAGCAGTTTCTCGGCGTCCATCAGTAGCCCTCCTGGCCGTCGACGCCGTCGTCATCGCATGACTTGTCCGGATCTGCGATTGGGCACCCTGGTCCGGAGTTACGGGTGAGCACCGACAGGTTGGTGCTGATCTCGTCCTCGCAGCACTGCCCATCTTCGTCGCTGTCTTCGTCGTCTTCGCTGTAGGTTGGCGGCGCCATTTCGTACCCGGCAGAGGTCATCTTATGCCGCCCGCGGTCGTGCCATTCCGGCCATGAGTGGTCGAGAGTGTCGCCGTTCGCGATCACGGCTTCGTCGTCGCCGTTGGGCTCCAGATCCGGGTCTCCGTCAAGTTCGTCCAGGCGCGCCAGGAACGACTCCACGGCCATTTCAATTGCGGGGCGGGTGTCGGGGACAAGATAGGCGCTGGACGCGCTCAGGGGCGCTCCAGCGGGCGAAATAACGATATGTTCCATGATGGTCGTCTTTCGAGCTTGGCTTTCTACGGCCGTCACAGGTGGCGGACCTGTAACCGGGGGGTAGAAACCGCCTCGAAAGAACGGCCGGCAGCTTTTACGCTTTCGCGCTGGACATGGCGTACCGCCCCCGGCCATTAAGGCCAGGATGCGACGCGCCGCCAAGCGCATCCGTTGTTCGGCGGAGTATCCTCGCCAAAGGGTGTCTGCCTATTTCGATCCGGGTTTCTACGCCCACGGACATATTGCCCCAGCTTCGAATCCTGTGCAAGCTTCCCTTCTGGGGGAGGTTCATGGCGCGACAGACTATTCGAAATTTGAGCCTCAACCAAAAGCTTACCCTCGCGATCGCAGGGGCCGCCGGGCTGGGGGCAATCTTTGTCGGACTCGCGGCTGTCTGGATCGCGGCTGACAATACCGACATCAAGTCCGCCATCACAGAGCTTCAAAGTGTCGCCACACAAGCTCAGCGCCAGGCCGACGGTTTATACCAACAGAACGGCGTCATCGTTGACCAGCTAAGTGAGCAACGATCGCAGACTGGCTCTCTTGCGAGCCAAGCGCGAGAGGCGGGCATTCAAACGCGTCAATTCGCCGATGAAATCAAGATTGCCCAAAAGCAGCTCGCCAATAGCCTTGCGGCACAGCACCTTTACGAAAGGCAGGTCGCCTCTCTGACTGCCCAAGCTGCGCAGCAATACCGAAACATTGCTATGACTGTTCTAAACCTCGACTTTCCCGAAAAGCCGGGTCCTACGCTGAAGTCCAGCGTTCGGGTCGAAAATACCGGCACGGTCCCGGTAAGTCTTGAGGACTTCAACACCGCGGTCGCCGTGACCGACGAGCCGCTAGATCAATTCACGAAGGCGGCCTTCGGCGACTTCGCCAAGGCACCGAGGCAACTGGCCCGGGTTAGCATTCCGCCTGGGACAGGTTTCACAAAGGGCAACACGGTCGGCTCGGCTGTAACGGATGAGCTTATTAGATCAATGCGCTTGGCTGGCGCGAAGGTCATCGTCGTGGCGGAAGTGATTTACCGAGACGCCCTCGGCAATCTCCATCACCAGTATGCCTGCAGTTACAGCACATATTACGATAGAGATCAGATTTGCCTCACACCCGATGCAGATTAACTTAGGCGAGGGCACTGTTAGCGGGCCACCCTCGCAAGCGCCGCGCCGCTCCCGTTAGGCCGGACGCTCGATCAAGGACCTTTGGGCGGCAAGGCGAGTTGTGAAGGTGCTACCTGAGTGCTGCGGCCACTCACACGCATTCTCAGGTAGCACCGCTGCATACGACGCATAATATTTCGCGATCCTTAAGTCTGAGTAGGGACTTCATTCAGCTTGGAAGCGCCGCCAAGCTATAGGCCATGCCCTGGTGGCCGGTGCCGAGTGCCAAGCGATGTTCGCCGCCCGAATTGATCGCTGCCAAGCTCGATTTTGAGCTGCTCTCGGCACTGGCCTAGATTGCCCTGTGCACGCACCGCGGCAGAGAGTGGCTGGGTGAAGTGAACGCCTGACGTCAGATTGTTCTGCCAGACAATCTTGCCCTCCGCGCATTCGCCACCAGCGAACCGGATCAAGATTGTCCGACCCGGCCCCCCGAGAGACTCTGTCCAATGCAGCGAGCACCCATCAATCGAGATGTCATAGACTTCAGCGCGCGCCGTCAGACCCCCAAGACACACGTCGACCGCGGTTCGTACCTTTGCACGGGGAGTGGAGCGGCGTTCTAACACCAGGGGGCCTTACGGATTGGTGGTTAATTTGACGCTACAAACGCAGCAGAAACCCTAAGGGTCCTTCGTCATACCCTCGCAAGCGCCCCGGCGCTCCCGTTTGGCATTTGCCGCTTGAGCGCGCGACACTACCGTCGGCAAGTCACGCAGGTGACGTGGGCGTTCCCGAACTCGCTGACTGCTACCACGGGCTGCGCCACGACAGCTGCAGGCGCGGGCTTAGTTCGTTGAGCAATCGCAGCGGCAGGCCGAGACGGCTCAAGAGCCGCTAGATCGAGGGGCACGGCTGCAGTTGTCCAAGCGGCCACTTGCCGACCCGGCGCTATCTCGCCGCTGTGACCGGTGATTAAGCCCGCGCCGATTATCGTAGCAAACATCGCCGTCGCCACGGTCGCGCCGGAATTGCCTGCGCCCTGCTCGCGAAGGTGGCCTTCGATCGGAATGCGAGTAGCGCCAACGTCGACGTAGTCCGCGGCAATTTCGATCTTGCCAGATTTACCAAAGCCGCCCTTACGGCTGAGCTTCACGATATGGCCGGTTGCCCGAGATCCGCGGGGGATCACGATATAGCCGTTATGCACCACGTCATCCGCCACCCGCAGCGTGAACGAAGTATCCTTTTTGAGACGCTTATCCCGGGTGCTCATGGAATCGTCGATTGTTAGCAGTACGGGCGTATTGGGCGGCAAAGTCTCTGTCGCTGGTTGCACCGTCAGGGCGGGCACCGGTGCGACTTGCTGACCCACAGCGATGGTCGAAACAAAGGCCAACGTCGTGGCCATCGCTATCCTAAGCATCGTCTCCGCCCCCTGCGCCGATCAGTCGCATTCAGGACCGTGAGAGCACCGGAGTCAATGGGCCCGACGCACTGAGTTCAGCCGGTCCTTCACCTCACGGGTCCGTTGAGTTCCCTGCGTAACCGCATGGCCATTTGACTGCCAGCCTCCCTCGCATCGCGGCCGTTAGTAACGCCGGGGAAGTTTTGCGTTATGTGGATCGTCTGGCCGCCGCGACTCATGCCGCGCAGATTGTGATTTGGGATAACGTGAGCCGACATCCGGGGCACTACCAGTTCAAGGCCGCGCTCGCCGACCAGGTACGGCACGCCAGCACTGATCGGGCCGCCCATCGCACGCGCCCCGCCGAATATCCCAGCTAGTGCCCCGCCAATCCCGCCGCCCCCGCCCCCGCCGAACAGCGCGCCTTCGAGCCCTTGGAATAGCCTGTCGAGTCCGCGTTCGGCGAGCCGCCCGATGACGTTCTTGAAGGCCTCGCCAAGGCTCTCAACGCCTAGCAAGACCCCCTTCAGATTGTCCGCCACCACACCGAACGCTTCGTGGGCTGCGTCTTTAAAGTCGCCCCATTTGCTCGACAGGTCAGGCAGGGATGTGCCCAGGCGATCGAGCATGTCCTGAATACCGTTCATGTCCGGCTGTGCGGCGAAGTCGCCTTCAAGGCCCGTGGTTAAGCTGTCATTCGTCGCGTTTGGAGCGACCCCGGCCAATTCGAAGCGGCGAGCTTGGACTGCCGCCGCCTTCTCGGCGTCCGTGAGCTTGGAGCGTCCGATCCTCGCGATGTCGGCGTCAAACGAGCGCTGCTCGGCTTGCGCGGGGAATAGCCGGTCGATCAGGTCGCGCAGGTTTTGAAACTCGGTGGCTGCGTCTTGAGTGACCGACTTGGCCTTACCGACCATCAGCCCCTCAAGCCGGGCCATGTGCTGACCTATCCCGTCGACCATGTCGGGAATGTAACTGTGCCCGATGACAACGTCGTACAGCCACTTGAACCCGTTCGCGACCGCATGGATCGGCGCGAGCACGGCCTCGAGCACGCTGGTAAGCGCACTCCCCAGCCACTTCTTTACCCCGTCATACAGGCGACGAATGACAGGCTCGATCTTGTCCCAATTCTTCCACGCCAGGTAGATCCCGCCGATGACCAGGGCGAGCCCTAAAATGACCGGGTTTGCTGCCAGGAAGAGCATTGCCTTGCTGACAATTCCGATGACCGGGCCCAGCTTGGTCAGCAGAGGCAAGAGCCCGCCCACGACTGCGAGCACCGGCCCCAGCGCCGCCGCAAGGCCCGCGCCCACGATTACGGTCGATTGCATCTTGGGCGACAATTGTCCGAAGGCATCGAGCACGGACGTCACCGCGTCGGTGACCGCCGGCAGGATGGGCAGCAGCTTGGCGCCGATCGTTTCCTGCAAGTCATCGAAGCTGTTCTTGAGCGCCGCGCCAGGGTCAGCATCGCGCATGGCCTGGGCCGAGCCGCCGAACTGGCGCTCAAGCTCCTTGAGCATGATTGCTTGGGCGCCAGCGGCATTGCCAGTGGCGGCCATCGACTTGATTTGTTCCTGCTGCTGCTCCGTGAATTGAATGCCCACACGGCGTAAGGCGTTGAGGCCCTTGGCGGGGTCGTTGAGCGCTTTTCCAAGCGTAATTGTGGCCGCCTGCAGGTCAGTGCCCATCCGGGCTGCCAGGTCCACCGCTGCTTTCTGAGCGCGGTCGAAATTGTCGCCGGCGACGTTGCCGAAGGTCAGGAGATTGGCGGTCACCTTGCGCAGTATTTCGTCGTCGTCATAGAGCGACTGGTGCATCAGGTTAGTGGCCAGGCCCTGCAGCTGCGCGCTGGTGCGGCCTGATACGTTGCCCATGCTCTTGAGCGCGGCATTTACCTGGCCGAGCGCCTCGGCGGACTCGTTCGCTGCCTTGATCGAGGAAACTCCGAACGCGATTATCGGCGCGGTAACTGCGAGCGACATCGTTTTGCCGATGCCGGACATGGTGCTGCCAATGGTCGCGAACTTCTTCTGAGTGGCGGCGAGCTGACGTTGCGCGTCGGTCAGGCCCTTGGTGAACCGGGCCGTCTCAAGCGACAGATCGACATTTAGCGAGCCTACTTTTGCGGACATGTCACTTCCCTCGCTTGGCTGCTCGAGCAGCAGCCTTTTCAATCTCGGTCTTCAGGTCGCGCTGCACACTTTCGAGCACGCGATCTTTGCCGCCATCCCAAGCCGGCCGCATGAACGGCTGTGCCGGCGAGCGTGCACTTCCGAACTCGCCGGGCACGGCGTTTCGGTTCGCGGTGCCACAGAAGACGCGCACGCCCTGGACCGGGTCTTTTCTGGCAGCGCGCCGGGCACCGCTGTTGATATTTGTCCCGACCACAATCGAGTCGCGCAGGTTCCCCTTATCGACCGGCACAAGTTGGCGAGCACGTTCGGCAATGGGCTCCAGTGCCTTGACAGCCACTCGCCGCAGCAATGCGCGCTCCGTGGTCTTTTTCAGGTTTCCAAGGCTGTCGTGCAGTTCCTTGAATCCGGTCAGCTTGATCGTTTCGGACACTTGCGAGACCTTTACGCGGCCCGCTTTTTAGCCGGCGCGGGCTTGGCGGTTTCACTGCCGAACCCGGCCTCGATCGCATCGGCCAGGGCCTTGCCCACAGCTTCGCCATCGGTCTGCAGCAAGTCGGCAGTGTCGCCGATCGAGATGTCGGGATGGTGCGCGCGCAGCGAACCCCAGAGCATCGCCCGGACAGCGCCGATGAAACCGGCACTCGCGTCGGCCGCCATTTTGGGCAGCGGCTTTCCGTAAGCCGATTCAGCGTCGATCATACCGCCGATACTGGCGACCAGCTTCAATGTGCGGCCATCGGCCAGGGTAACTTCGGTCATGCCGTACTCCGAGTTGAGGATGTCTTCGCGCGTCAGCACGCGCAGTGCAGGGTCAGCCACGCGCTTTGGCCTTTGCGGCCGGCGCGGTTTGAGATCGCCTTGCCAGCCCGCGGTCCTCAAGTTCCTTGGCTTCCGCCTCCGTGACTTCGAACTTGTCGCCGGCTTGGAGCGGCTCGGCGCGCACGTTGGTGGCGTGGAAAATGTCGCGTGCGGTCATCTGAACTTTGGTCATGGTTGGGCACCTTTTCCACTTGGGAAAAACAGGGCGAGCCAGAGCCCGCCCCGCTAGTATTAGCTCGTCAGGTCGGTAATCGCGGTCGAGAACGTACCTTTAGTGAAGCCGAACGGGCGCTTCACAGCCAGGCCAACGCGCTCTTCGGCGAGCACAGTGATCAAGTTCCTGCGGAAGTTGTCCGAATCCTCGGTGCTTACTTCCACGCGGGCAGTCATGCGATCGTACAGGGTGGCAGAGCCCTTGAAGTTGCCCACCAGGAACGTTCCAGCGGTCATGCCCTGGGTTGCCACAACCGGCAGCCCGAACAGCCGCGGCTCAAGTACGTCCTGGGGATTGCCGACGATGTAATCACCGTTGGCGTTCTTGGTCATCGCGATTGCGGTCCAGTCGGACGGGTGCATCACGATGCCGTCTGCCGGCAGATCGGCGAGCGCGTTTTGCAGAATCGCCGCGCCAATCACGTCGATCCGATGAGGCGAAGCCACAACCAGGGTGCCCGCGGCGAAGGCGGTGGCATTGGTATAGACGCCCGACAGATCGGTGCCGGTTCCGGCGCCGGTCAGCAGCTGGGCGTCTTCGACGAAGGCGAGCTGATAGAGCAACTCGTTGTCGATAATGCCCTGCAGCTGCGGCGCATCATCGAGCACCTGGCGCGAAGCCAATACCCAGTGCGCGATCGTGCGGATCGGCACGGGGACAAGCTCGTAGGTCAGCGCGCTCTCGGGCTTCAGCGCGCCTTCGGCGACCGTCGCGGCACTATTGGTGCGAGTGAGCTGGCGCGGGTATTCAACCGACCCGGAACTTACCTGGATAACCGGCAACAGATCGCGAACGTGAAGCACGCGCTGCGGCATCTGGTTGGTCATGTCGCGCTGTGGGGCGAACAAGGCACCGCCGCTGCCGACTGCGCTGGTGATGGTCTTCACGTCGACGCCAAAGCGGCGGCCGGAGCCGATGTTGCCGATCATCGACTTGATTTCGTCGGCTTCGATGAACTGCTGACCGGGCGAAGCAATGCGGGTTTCGCCGCCAAAGGTCTCGGGCAGGTTAGAGAACTTCTGCTCCAGATCGCCGATCACGCCCTTCACAAAACCGACGCCCTCGAGCGCGGCTTTCACGTCGCTGTCGAGTGCGCCGATCTGCTGCTCAACAGCGTCGGTGTGCTGCTGGAGAATGTCCTTCAATTCCATGTTACTTCCTTTCGAGAGTGCTGAGCCGAGCAGCGGATTTGCCGATGATGGCGGCAAGCTCGGCCAGCTCCGCCGTGTCGTCTGAGTTGTCGTTGAGGGCCTTCCAGGCCGCGCTGGCGGCATGCTTGGCCTTGCGTCCGGAGTGTCCGAACTCGCGGAACATCTCCTCGAGGTCGCGAGCGCCGCAGATTTCCTTGATCGACGTAATGCGCGTGCGGCCATGCATTGGGCAGGGCACCAGGCTCCCCTCGTGCAAGTCGGCGCTGGTGATGTTGCGGACGCCCGATTTGCGATCGATCATGCCGTCGCGCGGTTTCCAGCCGATCGACAGGCCAGTTAGCGCGCCCGACTTGGCAAGGGCGTGCGCTTCCTGGGCATCTCTGGTTTCCAGCGCCAGGGTGCCCTTGACGTACAACCCATCGGCTTGCTCCTGCCATTCGTGCCACGAGCCGATTGGTTTCTTGTGGTCATGGCACAGCAGCATCGGCAGGGGCGTAGTGCGAGCGGCGAGCGATTTGGTCAGGCAACCCGGCGCCAGCCGGTCACCCCCGTGATCGACGTCGCCAAAGCCTGCCAGAAGCCCCTCAATGGCGCCTGTCTGGCCAAGCTCTTTAATCTCAAGGGTTGAACCCGCGTATTCCATTAGGCGCACCTCAGCTGTCGTGGGACTTTCGTCTCGATCAGCCATCGGCGCCCATCGCAGGCGGGTAGATGGTTTGCTTCGCGCCCGTCGCAGGCGGTCAGCAATGGCTCTGACCTAGCAGAGGTGTGGCGGTGCGTCAACACACTAGGCCGCCGCCGCGACTAGCGCACTAAGCCAGTCGTCAGTCGAGACACCGCCGGTGTCATTTTTATTGGCCAACCCGCACGCCATGATGGCGCAGACCAGCCCGTCGATCCGATCGAGGCTTTTGTTTTTCGCCGGTTTGCGGTTGGCCGCCGGGTCAGTCTCAACCACCACGTTACCGGCCTGCCATTTGAGGATTGGCGAGCCGTTATGCTGCATGCGCCGCTCCAGCACTGCGCGCTCGAAAGCGTCGACGGCCGGGCCGTAGCTTTTGAACCCCGGCACGAACTCGGTCAGCGGTAGCTCGATGCCTTCGTCGCTGAGCAGCTTGGCCAGATCCTCGAAGCGCCAGCGGTCGAACGCGATGCCCCGGACGTCATACCGGGCCCGAACGTCGGCAAGGCGCATGGCAACTGCCAGGCGGTCGGTGGCGCGGCCCACGGTCGTCTCGATCCAGCCATCTTCCGCCCAACGATCGTAAGGGACGCGGTCGCGCTCGACCCGCTCGGTGATCGTATCGACCGGCACAAAGTGCCAAACCAGCAACTTGCCGCCGTCTTCCGGAAACCACAGTGCGAAGGCCGTCAGATCTCGCGTGCTGCTTAAGTCGAGCCCGCCATAACAGGGGCGGCCCTCAAGCTCGATCGCGTCAAACGCCTCGCCATTGGCTTCCCAATCGGCCGCATTGAGGAAACGCCCGTCGGCCGCGATCCGCTGATTGAGGTTGAGCAATCTGAACGCAGGGGCGAACGATGGCGACCGCTCGGCCATCGCCGCCGCATCGGCGAACTCAGCCTCGTTCAAAAACGCGCCCAGTGCTGGGTTTGCGTCCGCCCACGCGGCCCGATCGTCCAGCGCGCATTCTTCGGCGGCCGCATGGAGCTGGATATAAACGCTCGGCACCGGCTCAGCGTCGAGCATTTCACTCCAGAAATGCAGATCATCCGCGGCCTGGGTGCTGATCGTGATGCCCAAAGCATGCGCCCGTTTGGCCATCCCGGTGCGCAAATTGTCCCACAGCTCGCGCCCGCGCCACTGTGCTACCTCGTCAGCAACCCAGAACGACGGCGCGAGGCCGTGCGCCTTACGGGCATCGGACGTCAGGGCACGCCATATCGAGTGGCTTTCGTGGTCGGTGATTTCCTTGAACTGGTCTCGGATGTTGACCCGGGCGGCCATCCACGGCGTGCTGAAGATGTACGCGGACGTCATTCGGTAAAGAACACTGGCTTGCTCACGGTCTAAAGCCGCCGCGTAGGCTTCGCCGTAGGGCTCCAGCATTGGCCCCAGCAGGTGCGCCAGGCTCAATCCTGCCAGCAATCCGCTTTTGCCGTTACCGCGCGCGACGCTCAGCCCGGCCAGGCGGACCGTGCGCTCGCCCTCGGTCTCGGCGTACACGCCGCGCACGAACCGCTCCTGGAATTCGAGCACTTCCATGGTTTCGCCAGCCCGCAGACCGGCGACGATCGGCAGGGTGCCCAGAAACGCCAGCACCTGGTCCGCGGCAGGCATCCCTGGCTTTTCCCACGGGTGAGATACCGCCGTGGCGAGTGCTGCGACCGCTTTGAGCCGTCCCGAGCCCGGTCCCCTAGCGCCCATGGCGTTCACCTAACAGGGCTCGAAGATGAACTAACTGAATAAAAATGGTCGGGGCGGTCCGTATGTTCATATAACATGGACTTTCCTTAACGCCCCCTCGGTCATGACGCGTTCCACGGGTGTTTGGGATCGAGCGACATGCCCTTGGCATCACAGCCCTTGCGTGGCTGCAGGGGGCGGGTCGTCTTGACCGCACCTGCCTCGGAGCCACGGGCTGTCTTCTGCGAATGGCACGATGCGCACAGTGAGGCCAACCCGGTCGTGATCGCGGGGAAGGGCTCGCCACCATCGCTGATCGCCTTACGGTGGTCGACGTGGCTTGCCGGCTTGATGCTTGGCATGCAGGCCTCGCACAGCGGGTGCTCGCCAAGCTGGTGCTTGCGCAGCCGCTGCCATCGCGCAGTCGAGTAGGGCCAGTCAGCCATCGGTGCCGGTCCGGGGTTGGGCAGCGGGCTGACCCAGCTCATTGAGCTGAGTGTCCTGCATCTGGCCCCACGGCCGATCGCCCCAGGCAACGGGCGCAAGGTTCTCCTTTGCCCGTACCTCGTTGACCGTCATCCACTTGCTGGCCAGCGCCTCCTTGTAGAACGCCGTCCTTGCCGTGCTGTCGCCGCGCAATAGCCCTTCAAGGTTGAACTCGATCCGCATGCCTTGGGCCCGCTCAAGCGGTGAGAGCAGCTGTTCTTCAAGCGTGGACTCGATGTTCTTAAGCCGCTCGCGCAAGGTGAACTGCACAAAGCCGATGGTCTGCTGCTCAAGTCCGGTGCCCCAGCTGGTCGACTTCTCGGTGTGCCCGACCATATGCGGCGGGACCGAGAAGAACCGGCATATCTCGGCGACACTGAACGCCCGGCTTTCGAGCATCTGCGCATCGTCGGGATTGATCGAGATGGCGGTCCATTTCAGGTCGCCATCGAGCACCATCGGCAAACCGCTCTGCTCGACGCCTTGATGCCGTTCGGCCACCAGCGCCTTAAGGGTGGCATGTTGCTCGGATGTGAGATTACGCTCTGTGCTGACAACGCCGCTGGACTTGATGCCGTTACGGAACGTGGCGCCGGCCGACCGCTCGATCGCCTGGGCTAGGCCAAAGGTCCGCCGGCCGAATGCCAGGGTGGAAAGCCCGCCGAATGGCGAGCCGCCGAAGCCGCGGATATGCAGCACGCGCTCCTGCGTTAGAGTGCGCTCGTTGATGCCGCGGATCACGTACTGAAGCGCGCCGATGCTGTTGCGCTCGACCTTCACCAGGTCAGGAGCGATCGGTTCCTTGAGCGCGATCACCCTGCCATCGGGTGCGCGATCGACCTCGGCGAATGCGTTGCCTTGCAACTCAACGGCCGCCGACATGAACTGCCAGAAGTTGAGCGCCGTCTGGTCCGAATTCGGGCGGCTGTGCAGAATCCGGTAAAGCGGGTGCTCGGTAGCAGGAATGCGGCCTGCCGGGCCTTGCTTGTAAACCACCAGCGGCAGAGACGATATGGTGCCCGACACAAGCCGGATGCAGGCCCATGCCGTAGCGAGGCCCATGACGCTCCCGACGGTGCCGGCGCCGCTGTCCTGGTATTCGGCCAGCGTGACCGTGTTGGTCCGGAAATTGCGCCCGTCCTGGCGACTTGCCGAATACCACGGATCAAGGCCTAGAAAGCCCATCGTCTTTTCGAGGAAGTTCACTCGGCAGTCTCCTTGCGGCGTACCACCGGGACAACCACGCGGATCGGCGGCGGCAGGCAAATTCCATGGTGGGAGTCGTCTTCGGTGGAGCGCTCAGGTGTCTCGCGCGGCTGATATTCCGCGTCGGTCCCGCCCATCATCCGGTACATTTTGAGAGCGGCCTGCAGCAGCGCGCTACGGGTCGGCTCATCTGTGAGCGTGATTGAACGGTTGGTCTTCGCCTTGGAGTCCGTGAGGCTTGGCAGCCACGCGGCGAGCCCGCCCTTGGCCGTGCGCACAAGCGCCAGGCCCTTGATACTGAACACGCCAACGTCTGCAGTGAAATAGGCGAGAATGAGGTGCCCGTTCAAAGTTGGAGTGGGTTCGCGGACGCGGTCGAGCCCGGTGATGGTGACCTGGTTCATGAGGGTTCTCCGGGCTGGTTTTGAGTGGGCCGCAAAGGGGCGGCGGGTATGGCGGGTATGGGCGGGTATGGCGGGTATGGGCGGGTATGAATCCGCCCCCACACCCGTGAAATGCACTGCGAAATTTCCGTACGGAGGTGAGACCATACCCGCTGATACCCGCCATACCCGCCATTCTATTAAGCTAGGCAAGGGGTTTGATGAACGGAAGGGGGAGTTAGACCCGAACAACGGACCACTCCTTCTGCTTCAGCTTGGGATTTTCGTGCGCCTCAAGCTTAAGACCATCAACTACGCGGCCTTTGTGGCATCCCAGCCACTTGCCGAGTTGCCGGCTGTCGATCCCCCCGCGACGGTCATCCGCGGCTTCGCAAAGCGCCCGGTGAAGATCGCCATGGGTGCTGTTGCCGAACGGGTTTTTCTCTTCGGAAACCTCCCGGATCTTACCCGAGGTATACCTGGTGCTGCCGACCGCCTCGTACCAAGCCTGGTAGACACTCCGCAGTGACGAGGTGACCGGGTCTTCGGCCCTGGCCGCTTCCATGGTGTGGACCGGATCCGGCCGACCAAGCCAGACCAGTGCAGAGCGGACGATACGGCTCCAGTCCTCAAACGATGCAAGCGGCGCCAGTTCACCGGGAAAATCAGCAACGGCATAGGCGCGGCAGATCGTCAGGGCCGCGGCGATGTACTTCCCTCGGTCGGCGACAACCATGTCGAACGGCCGGGCTGCGAACTGACGCAACTCAGGCCGCTCCATGTTGGGGTCGAGCGAGCAGAGGATAACGCGCCGCGTCATATCGCCGACCAGGCGGATGTTGTTGCCAGTAGAGAAAACCGTGGCCCGGCTCTCGATCTTGATCAGTTTCGAGGAACCTAAGGGACGGATTGCTACGATCGGACGCTCGATCATCTGGCACAGCATATCGCCGCCAAGTTCGCCGTTCACGTTGTCGATCGAGATGATAGACTGGCCGTTAAGTAGTGCAGCGCCGAGGCGCTTTTCGGTCTCTTCTTCCGTACGCCCGGCCGCAATCACTGGTGCGCGCTCGCCAGTGGAAATCGCCGACGCCAGGTCGATCACGTAGCTCTTGCCCGAACCTGCCACCGGAGCGCTGCTGGTGTGCATGGGCGCAACGGACACCGCACCTCGTACTACCGGCGTTATCAGAGCTGAGAGTGCAACCGATCTGCTCGCCCCGTCCACAAAGGGAAATTCGTCCAGCAAGCGGTCGAGCAGCGCCAAGCCCGCCAAAGCGTCTGCCCGGCTCGGCCGTGCAGCGATGATTGGCATTGTCGGGGGTTCTAACAGCAGTAGTTGGGTGCGATCATCGTAGCCGGGGTCGGCAAGGACGGTGCCGTCCGGCCGCAATGTCTGGGTGGTGATGACGCCTGATAACTTGCGGAACCGCCACTCACCATCGCGAGCGAGAATGGTCATCGCGACGTTGCGTGGCGGGTCAGTGGAGACAGTGGCGCGCTTCCGCGCGTTGAACTTCACCCAATCGGCAGAGCGAGAAAGGTGGTCGATCAAGCAGTCGCCATCCACTTCCGCGAGGCGCGCAACCTTGGCTCGGCGGCCATTCGCTGCAGGCATGACGTCCACAATTGGGCGAACAAGCCCGCCACGGACGAACAAGGGAGCGTTGGCGGTCAGCAAAGCGCTTTCAGCTTCGGTCGCCATCAAATGGATTTCGCCGGCGCGAACCTCGATAACCGGGCGCACGTGCCTGGCCGCCGCAAATACCGACGAAACAGCCTCGTCACCCAACTCGTCTCCAGTGTCCGCGAAATCGCGCGCGGTCGCGGCACCATCGGTCATGCTGTTTTCCTTGGCGGCACTGCGAGACGTCCACCGACTGCGCGAGCCGCAGCGTGGGCGGCCTCAAGGCCGATATTCCGCTGAATTTGCGGGTGGTCGACGAGATGTGCATCGTCGTCAGCGCCGATCACAATGTCGGCAGTTGGGAACCGCTTGCGCATGGCCTTGGCGGTGGTGGTCAGGTTAGACCAAGTGAATGCGATCGCCACCGCAAGGCCGGTGGCGCGCCGGATGACTGCGCCGGTGGCGTATCCTTCGGCGACAGCGAGCCCACCGTCCGGCAAGCCGAGAAGCAAGTGGAGACCCTTCTGACGGGCACCCTTCTGCCAGAGTTTTGTCCCGGCAGGGTCGATGGTCTGAATATTCCACAGCACTCCGCTCGCGTCGAACATCGGGACAAGCAGGTGGTGGCGATCCTGGCGCAGTGCCTCGCCCGTAATTCCCTTACGAACAAGATATGCGTGGCGAGGGTCGACGGGAGCGGCCGCCTGCCAACGCTCGTGGCACGCAGCCGCGGCGCTAACGTGCCTATCGAGTGTTTCCGCAGCGCGTTTGTCTTCTTCAGCGCGACACTGCTCAGCGATCGCATGGCGTTCGGCCGCCGTCAGCGCCTGCGATCCATCGGCACGCCACCGCTCGTTTACCCCGAGCTTGAAGTTACCGAAGGCTCCCGCGGCTCGGCCGTCCAGGTGGAGTACGGCCCACCCCTTTTTCTGATAACGCTTGTCGCCTTCGCACTGGAAATAAACAGGTCCGCCTTGTGCCAGGCGCTGCTCGATCGGCTCGGCCGGAACCACGCCAGCGTCCCGCATTGCGTCCACAAAAGAGGCGATTGAGTCTGCGCTAGAACTCACAGTCGCCTCCCTGCGTATTCAGCCACGCCTGAGCGGCCGTGCCGAGAGCGTCGAGCCTGGTCCTCTGCTTCGGCGTAGGATCACCGCGCCATGCGGCGATGCTGCTAAGGAACGTCAGCTCCCACTCGCTCCAGTCGAAGCCGCACTTGAGTAGGCGCAAGGCGCGGCCCTGGTGCGGCCCGCCCGAGAACGTTGCCGACCGCGGCGGCGGGAGTTGCCTGGGGGCAATGACTTCTGACCAGGAGACTTCGCGTTCAACGAGGAACTGGTGCGCCTTCAAGCCGGCAGCGGCACGCTCGCCAGCATGATCGCTGCCGAGCATGCCGAGGAATTTCACCAACTTCTGAACATCGGCGGGTGCGAGGGAGGTCATGGCCGCCCCCCTGCACGCCGCATGAGGGCAGGTTCTACGGACGGGCCAGCCCACAGCAGCTGCCGCAGGCGCTGGGCCATGCGGGCGTTGGCCCGAAGGGTCGGGCGTCTGGAGCCGTAGCTCGCACATACCTTGCACACGGCGCCCGTAGACGCCGCTGGAACTATGCTAAGTCTTTGAAAAGTGGTGCACCCGACAGGATTCGAACCTGTGACCTCTGCCTTCGGAGGGCAGCGCTCTATCCAGCTGAGCTACGGGTGCCCAAAACATTCAAGCGGGCGTGCGGTTAGCAATGCGGGTGCGTGCTGGCTAGTCCCATCCCCGTTCGAGGAACCGAACCGCGCAGCCAGCTAGAAACGCGGCTCCGCGCGGAAGAACTGTTTCATCGACCACCATGCGGCTTGAATGGATGCCGCAGCAGGTACGCCAGTCGTCGCTTTCGCCCGCCACGCCGAGGAAAGCCATCATGCCGGGCACTTTCTCCAGCACATAAGAAAAATCCTCGGCCCCCATGATCGGGGCTGGCAGGCGCAGGAACTGGCCATCCGGCAGCGAGGTCGCGACAGCTTCGGCCAGCGCGATGGCGCGAGCATCGTTGATCGTCGGCGGGAAACCTTCGGTGATGGCGACTTCGGCCCGGCAATCGTGTGCCGCTGCGATGTGCTCCGCCACCGCGCGGATGTGTTCGCGCACGGCGGCCCGGTTCTCGGGCGAGAGCGTGCGGATTGTCCCGCGCAAACTGGCGCGGTCAGGAATGATGTTGTGCGCGGTGCCGGCATCGAGCCGGGTGACGGTGACCACGACCGCCTCGGCGGCGTTGAAACGGCGCGTGACCATAGTCTGGAGCGCGAGCACGATCTCGCACGCCACCGGGACCGGGTCGCGGGTGTCGTGCGGCATCGAGGCATGGCCGCCCCGGCCGATCACCGAGATATCGAGCATGTCGGCTGCCGCGAGCAACGTGCCGGGCCTGCTCCCGATCGAGCCGTGTGGGGCATTGGGGAATATGTGGAGCGCGAACGCGGCCTCGGGCAGCGGGTTTAGCAAACCGTCGTCGAGCATGAAGCGGGCGCCGTGGAACCCTTCCTCGCCCGGTTGGAACATGAACCGTACTTCCCCAGCGAGTTGGTCGGACTGCGCGGCCAGCAGCCGCGCCGCGCCCGCCAGCATTGCGGTATGCGTGTCGTGGCCGCACGCATGCATCCGTCCCGGCACGGTCGAGGCGAAGGCCAGCCCGGTTTCTTCGGGCATCGGCAGCGCGTCCATGTCGCCGCGCAATAATACCGAGCGGCCGGGCCGCGCGCCCGTCAGCACCGCGACGGCGCCCGTGCATGAGGGCCCCTCGCGCCATTCGAGCGGTAGATCGGCGAGTTCCGCACGGACTTTTGCCAGAGTCTTGGGGGTTTCCAGGCCAAGTTCGGGCTCGGCATGGATGGCGCGGCGCAGGGCAGTGATGCGGGGGGCGAGGGCCTCGGCCCGGTCGAGCAAGTCGTCGGTGAGCATGCCGCAACTTAGCCCACCCACGCGAACCTTCAACCGACTTGCGCGGGTCCTACAAGACGCCCGCCAGCGAGCCGCACCTGGCGTTCGGCGAGGCGAGTGAGCGCGCCGCGGTGGCCGATTATCAGGATCGTCAGCGTGCCGCGCATGCGCTCGACCGCCTCGGCGATCGCAAGCTCGTTGGCCGGGTCGAGCGCGCTGGTCGGTTCGTCGAGGATGAGGAGCGCCGGTTCGCGCAACAGGCCGCGCGCCAGCACGATGCGTTGGCGCTCGCCACCCGACAACTGCCGCCCGCTGTCGCCAACTGACGTATTGAGCCCTTGCGGCAGATCGAGCACGAACTGCGCCGAGGCCCGCTCCAGCGCTTCCACCATTCGCGCTTCGGTGGCGCGCGGGACCGCCCAACGCAGGTTTTCGCGCACGGTCAGGTTGAACAGCACCGGCTCCTGCTGAACGTAAGCGACGTGGCCGCGCCACGCGATGCGTTGTTCGCTCGTCAGCGCGGTCCCGTCGAGGCGCAGTGCTCCTTCATCAGCCGCGATCAGGCCGCCCATGAGATCGGCGACGGTGCTTTTTCCGGCGCCGGACGGTCCTAGCAGGACGGTCGTGGTATTGACCGGCAACACGATGTCGACCGCCTCCAGCGCGGGTGTGGACCGGCCCGGGTGGCGCACGGTCACTCGATCAAGTGAAATGGTATGCTGTGGGCGCGCGATGACGACACCCCCTGCGGAGGCTTCCGTGGCGGCCTCCAGTCGGCCCATAAGCTGCAGGCTCTGTTCGACCGCGGGTCGCGCGTTGAGCCAATGCGACCAGCCGCTCTGGACCGTGCCGAGCACCGGCAGCACGCGCGCGAACAGCGCCACCATCGGCAGCAAGACGACCGGCTGGACGTGCCAGCGCGCGACCGCGAGCCATACCAATACCGCCAGCAGGGCCGCGCCGCCGAACTGCAGCATCCCCTGGGCCAGCCCGACCAATGCGACGTACCCGACCCGCCCGTGAGTCAATTGCGCGTCCACCTCGGCGATCTGAGCTGCGGTCTGCGTTTCGGCGGAGAAGCTCTTGATGACCCGCAGCGCGCCGAAGGTTTCATCCAACAGGCTGGTGAGGCGCCCATAGCCGGCTACCAGCAGTTCGCCAAAACTCGCGGAACGCCGACGGACCGAACCGTAAGCGAGCGCTACCACTGCCGCGCCCGCAATCGCCGCCAGCGCAACGGGGGTGGATAGCGTTAGCGCCGCCAGAAACGCCGCGCCCAGGACCATGACCGCTGACGACAAGCCGACCAGTTCGTGAACACCGAAGCCCGCTGTATCGATACCATTGAGGAGGAGCGATAGCGCCTCCCCCTGGCGCAGTGATGTCAGTGTGCGCCAGTCGGCCTGCAGCAACGCGGCGGAGAACCGCGCGCGCAAACCTTCGACGACGCGGCGTTCGACCCGCGTGCCCGCGATGGATTTGGCCAGCTGGAGCAGCGCGCGGACGCCCACCAGCGCGACGAATATGGCCAGCAGCATGCCGAGCCCGAGCGTGACGGGTGATGCCGCGAGCAGCCGCGCCAGCAGGGCATCCCCGCCCACCGCCTAGCCCGAGAGCGCCGACAGCAGTGGCACCAGCAGCAGCAATCCGATCCCTTCGGTCAGCGCCGCCAGCACAGTCAGCACCAGCAGCGCCCCCAGTCGGCGGTGCCCGGCGATTTTCGCCAACGTGGCCAGCGGGCGCTCGCTCAAGCGAACATTCCGCGGCGCAGGGTGACCGGCGGCAGCTCGGTGTAACTCGATATGTCGCCCCCCGTGACGATGCGATCACCAACTTTTAGCCAGGCGTGGGCTGCCAGAGCGGCAGCATTTGCGGTGACTGCCGGTGGAAAAGGGGCCGAATGCAGGTTGCCGCGAGTCAGTGCGGTGGTAAGCCCGCGAGCCTGATCGTCATGGCTCCGCTGATCTCTCCTTCGATCCTGTCCGCCGACTTCGCCCGGCTCGGCGAGGAGGTGCGTGCGATCGACAAGGCCGGGGCGGACTGGATTCATGTTGACGTCATGGACGGCCATTTCGTCCCCAACCTGACGATCGGGCCGGCCGTTGTCGCCGCGCTGCGGCCGCATACTGCCAAGCCGCTCGACGTGCACCTGATGGTTGCACCGGTCGACCGCTGGCTGGAACCGTTCGCCGAAGCGGGCGCCGACTACCTTACCGTCCATCCTGAAGCCGGGCCGCACATCCATCGCACGCTCCAGGCGATCCGCGCCTTGGGCAAGAAGGCCGGGGTATCGCTCAATCCGGGCACGCCGGCGAAGATGCTAGATTATCTGCTGGAGGATCTCGATCTGGTGTTGGTGATGTGCGTCAATCCGGGTTTCGGCGGGCAGGCCTTCATCCCCGGGCAGCTCAAGAAGATCGAGGCGGTGCGCAAGATGATCGACAAGGCGGGGACGGGCGCTCGGCTGGAAGTGGATGGCGGGATAACGCCCGAAACCGCCCGCCAGTGCGTCGCCGCCGGCGCTGACGTGCTCGTCGCGGGCTCGGCCAGCTTCCGCGGCGGGCCGGAACGCTACGCGGCCAATATCGCCGCGCTCAAAGGCCAGGGATGACCGAAAGCGCCATCCGCAACCGCTTCGTCACTGGAGTAAGCGAACTGGCGCAAGGAGCTGCCGAGACGATGGCGATTCCGCTGCACGCCACCACCACCGAACCGCTGGTGACGAAAAAGTCGCCCCAGGGAGCCGTGCCGCCGGGTGAACTTATCGAACCGGGCCGGGCGCTGGTGGTGGCCGATTTCGCCCCGCCGCAAGTCGGTGCGGGCGAGCGCTTGATCCGTCTCGCTTATCGCCTCGGCGTGCCCGGTCATTCGCTCGCCGCTCCCTTCCGCAAGCCGGCCAAGCTGCGGCTGCTCGCGACGGTCGCCAATCCGATCCCCGGCGACCGGGTCGCGGGCACGGCGTTGAGGGCGGGGTATTTTCTAGTCTACGGCGCCAAGGCGATGATCGCCCAGATCGATTTTTCGCCCAACGCTCGCCACGCACCTCCGCTCGAACGAGTGATCCACGGCTTTGCGTGGCTGCGCGATCTCGAAGCGTGCGCGCCGCGTCCGCAATGCGCGCAAACCGCCGAGCGTGTGTTGAACGCGTGGCTTATGGCCAACCCGGCACCGGGTAGGGGGCCAGCGTGGAAAATCGGCCATACCGGCCACCGGCTGCTCGGCTGGCTGGTCCACGCGCCGCTGCTGTTGTCGGGCACCGACAAGCGGCTGCGGACACGGACTTTGTGCGCCATGTGCGATACCGCCCGGTGGCTTGACCGTCATGTCGGAAAGGCAGGCGACCGGTTGGAAGAAACGGCCGGATGGTGCGCCATCATCGGTGCCGGCCTGCTGCTGCCTGAGGGCAAGCCGCGGCGCCTGTTTGGCGAGGCCGGGCTGGTGCGGACTTTGGGCGAATTGGTCGGCAACGACGGCGGGGTTTTGTCGCGCAGTCCGCTCGACCAGATCGAAGCGATTGAGCTGCTGGTCGAACTGACCGCCTGCTATCGCGCGGTCCGGCGCGATCCGCCGCAAGCGGTGGAGGCGATGCTCCAGATGCTCGTCCCGCCGCTGCTAGCGCTGGTTCATGGTGATGGCGCGCTGGGCTCGTGGCAAGGCGCGGGGGCGGTTTCGGCGCCACGGCTGGCCCGGTTGATCGATGCCAGCGGGGTCCGCACCCGGCCCCTGCGCGATGCGCGCCAGTGGGGGTATCAGCGCGTCTCGGCGGGCAAGTCGATCGTCCAGTTTGACGCCGCACCGCCGCCGCTCGCCCGCCACACCCGGCACGGATGCGCCTCGACCTTGGCGTTCGAACTGTCATCGGGCCCGCATCGGGTGGTGATCAACTGCGGCGGATCGGCGTTCGCGGGAGGACTTGTCCCGCTCCGTATCGAACAAGGGCTGCGCGCGACGGCGGCGCACTCGACGCTGGTGCTGGGTGATGCCAATTCGACAGCGGTTATGGTCGGCGACAAACTCGGCACGGGGGTCGGTGAAGTCGAGGTCGACCGCCGTACTCTGGAACTGGAGAGCGGCGGCACCGCTACTCGGCTCGAAGCGAGCCATGACGGATATGTTCCGCGCTTCGGCCTGGTCCACCGCCGGATCCTCATCATGCGCGACGACGGCACCGAGTTGCGGGGCGAGGATTTGCTGGTCCCGGCCAAGGGCAAAGGCAAGCGCGGCAAGGTGCCTTACGCCATTCGCTTCCACCTCGGCCAGGGCGTGGACGCGACTCCCACCGCCGGTGCGCGCGGAGCCGCGCTGGCCCTGCCCGACGGCAGTTACTGGCAATTCGCCGCGGGCGAGGGCGCGGTTGAGCTGGAGGAGAGCCTGTGGGTCGACGGCGACGGCCGCGCCCACCCAGTCCAGCAGCTCATCCTGCAAGGGATGGTCTCGCGCGGCGGAGGCAGCTTTTCCTGGCTTCTGAAGAAGATTAGGTAACCGGCATGAGTCAGGTTGCCATCAGGCGGGCGCTGCTGTCAGTGTCCGACAAGACCGGTGTGATCGCGCTGGCCTCGCGCCTGGCCAAAGGGGGCGTGGAGCTGGTCTCGACCGGGGGGACGGCGCGGGCGCTGCGCGATGCCGGGCTGCCGGTTCGTGATGTGGCCGACCTGACCGGCTATCCCGAGATGATGAACGGCCGGGTCAAGACGCTGCACCCCGCGGTCCATGGCGGATTGCTGGCGGTGCGCGACAATCCCGACCACGCGGCGGCGATGGATACGCACGACATCGGGCCGATCGATTTGCTGGTCTCCAATCTCTACCCGTTCGAGGAAACCGTGATGAGCGGTGCCCCGCGCGACGAGGTGATCGAGAATATCGACATCGGCGGGCCGGCGATGATCCGCTCCGCCGCCAAGAACCATGCGTTCGTGACGATCGTGACCGATCCGGCCGACTACGCAGGGCTGCTGACCGAACTGGCTGGCAACGACGGGGCGACCTCGCTCGGTTTTCGCAAAGCTATGGCCGCCAAGGCCTTCGCCGCGACGGCTGCTTACGATTCGATGATCAGCCAATGGTTCGCGTTCGCCGACCAGCAAAAGATGTTTCCCGACATGCTCGCCGTCAACGGCCGGCTGGTCGAAGAATTGCGTTATGGCGAAAACCCGCATCAACGTGGTGCGCTGTACATTCCGCTGGGTCCGCACGGCACCGGCGTGCCGCAGGCCGAGCAAGTCCAGGGCAAGGCGCTCAGCTACAACAACTACGCCGATGCTGACGCGGCGCTCGAATTGATCTCCGAATTCGCTGACGGCGATCCGGCGGTCGCGATCATAAAGCACGCCAACCCGTGCGGTGTGGCGCAGCGCGTCACGTTGCTCGAGGCGTGGAGCGAGGCGCTCGCGTGCGACCCGGTGTCCGCGTTCGGCGGCATCGTCGCGACCAATCGCCCGCTCGACGCCGTCACCGCGCGGGCCATCTGCGAGATATTTACCGAGGTGGTTGTCGCGCCGGGCGCCGATGCGGAAGCCCGCGAAATATTTGCCGGCAAGCCGAACCTCCGATTGCTGCTGGTCGAAGGGCTGCTCGCGCCCCGGCGCGGCGGTCTGCAGATCAAGCCGATTGCCGGCGGCCTGCTGGCGCAGATGCGAGACAACGGCGCGGTGGCGGGAGACAGCCTGCAACTTGTCACCCAGCGGCAGCCAACCGAGCGCCAGATGGCCGACATGCAGTTTGCCTGGAGCGTTGCGCGCCATGTCAAATCGAACGCTATCGTGTTCGCGCGCGACGGCGTCACTGCCGGCATCGGCGCGGGGCAAATGAACCGCCGCGATTCGGCGCGGATCGCGGCGCTGCGGGCGCGCGAAGCGGCCGACAGCGCGGGGTGGCTCCATTCCCGCACCGAAGGCAGCGCGATGGCCTCGGACGCGTTCCTGCCGTTCGCCGACGGCCTCGATGTCGCGATCGAAGCCGGGGCGACTGCCGTCATACAGCCGGGCGGGTCGCTGCGCGATGCGGAGGTGATCGCCCGAGCCGACGAAGCGGGCCTGGCCATGGTCTTTACCGGGATTCGCCACTTTCGCCATTGAGCCATGTGTCGCCGATGTAACTTTTAGCGCTGCCGCAACGTAACTACATGAACCGAGCACATCGCGGGCATTCAGCCCGAGGCAATTGGTCAAAGGATAGGGCGATGAACAACGACCGAAACAAACTGGAAGTGATTTCCCATGGAACTGTTCAGCGCCGACTTTTTCCGCTCGTTTCTGCTCGGCTTCGGCCTGACCGCAGTCGTGTTGGCGTCGCAAATCCTGCCGAACCTGGCATGACCGGCTGGCGCACTGCCCTCGCCGGGGGTGCCCTTGCGCTCGGCGCGTGCTCGTCCGCGGTTGCGGCCGAGAGCACCTTCAACGCGCCGGCCGCTGTGCGGGTTGCGAAGGAAGGGCCGGGCCTCAAGACTGCTATCTTCTCGGGCGGGTGTTTCTGGGGCATCGAAGCGGTGTTCAGCCATATCAAGGGCGTCAAGAGCGCGGTGTCGGGATATCGCGGCGGCCGCGCAGCCAATCCCAGCTACGAGCTGGTTTCGGGCGGCGACAC
>JBDSUJ010000071.1:0-17580 GCA_039927815.1 Croceibacterium sp.
CGCACCCCGATCCCGTGCATTCGCTGCAACATGGGGCCCAAGTTCACCGACCTGCTGGCGATGGCGCGCGAGCTGGGCGCCGATTGCCTGGCCACCGGACATTACGTGCGCCGGGTAGCGGGCGCCACCGGGGCCGAGCTGCACCGCGCGCTCGATCCGGCGCGCGACCAGTCGTATTTTCTGTTCGCGACCACCGATCCGCAGCTGGAATATCTGCGTTTTCCGCTGGGCGGCGTACCCAAGGCCGAGGTCCGCCGGGTCGCCGCCGAGTTTGGCCTGTCGGTGGCCACGAAGCCCGATAGCCAGGATATCTGCTTCGTGCCCGACGGCGATTACGCCAAGATCGTGCGGGCGATCCGGCCCGAAGGCGCAAGGCCCGGCACGATCATCCATGCCGACAGCGGCGAAGTCTTGGGCGACCACGCCGGCGTGATTCATTTTACTGTCGGCCAGCGTCGCGGGCTCGATATCGGGGGTCAGCCGGAGCCGCTTTATGTCGTCGGCATCGACGCCGCCACGGCACAAGTGCGCGTCGGCCCCCGGCACCTGCTGGCGATCGACGCCGCGCGGCTGGCCGAAACAAATCGGATCGGACCCACGCCCGATACCCCGCTGACCGCCAAAGTGCGCTCGATGGCCCGCCCGGTGCCGGTCCGGCTCGAGGGTGCGTTGGGTGGCGGGTCGGCGGCAATGCTGCACTTCTCGCAACCCGAACACGGCGTCGCGCCGGGCCAGGCGGCCGTCATCTACGCCGGTGACCGCGTGGTCGGGGGCGGCTGGATTGCCGAAACCTACCCGTCCCAGCGGTCCAGCACGCAGCCGTAGCCCGGACGGAAGCTGGCGGTGTCGCTCGCGATCAGGGGGACGCGCGCGGTGACGCTTTTCGCGGCCTCGTCATCGCTCAGGAACACCGCCTCCATGCCCGGCTCGAAGTCCTTCTCGCAGTCCGCCAGGGTGCGCCCGGCGATGTAGCGACACGAGCACGCGGTGCGCGCGCCAAACGCGGCGCCGGTCCGCGCCAACGCCGCGATCGGCACGCGATAGAGCGCGGCCGCCACGCCCATGACAAGCGCGAGCCCGAGAAGGATTCGCGGCCAGTTGCGGCGGGTGTTTGCGGTTGCCATCGTCCGATGCCTGGAGAAAGGATGCAGCGCCAATGCCGCTTCGCCCGCGTCCTACCCTCGCCGCCGCGCTCGTGCCAGCCCTGCTGCTGGCGGCGTGCGATGCGGTTTCGCCTTCTCCCGCGCCCCTTACAGCCAGCGCGCTGGCTGCGGTCGCCAGCAACCCCGGGGCCGAGCGCGAGCCGCTGGCCCGCGCCGTCGATGCGTTGTTCACCCGCCCTGACCTTGGCGAAACCCGCGCGGTAATCGTGCTTCACGATGGCGAAGTCGCGGCGGCACGCTATGCGCCCGGCTATGGACCCAAGACCAAGTTCCTGGGTTGGTCGATGTCGAAGACGATAACCGGTGTGATGATGGGGCTGCTGGTGTCCGAGGGCCGCCTGCGGCTCGACGATTCGCCGCCGTTGCCGCGGTGGCAGCGCGCCGGTGACCCGCGCAGCGAGATCACGGTGCGCCAGTTGCTGCAGATGCGCTCAGGCCTGCGCCATACCGAGCAGGCCGACCCGGTCTATACCTCTTCCGAAGTGCGCATGCTGGTGCTCGAAGGGCGCGACGACATGGCAGGATGGGCCGAAGCGCAGTCGCTCGAGTCTGAGCCCGGGCGCAAGTTCAAGTATTCGACCGCGACGCCGGAGATCCTGGGCGACATCGCCGCGCGCGTGCTGGCGCCGGGCGGCACGCCCGACCAGCGGCGGGCCGCGGTTGACGAATTCATTCGCACGCGCCTGTCCGGGCCGCTCAAAATGCCCTCGCTGACGGTCGAGTACGATCGCGCGGGGACGATGCTGGGCGGCAGCATGATGTGGGCGACCGCGCCCGATTGGGCAAAGTTCGGCGAGTTCCTGCGCCACAGGGGCTCGGTTGCGGGCACCCAGATTGTGCCCCGGGCGTGGATCGAGTTCATGGCCAGACCGAACCCGCGTGCCCCGGACTTTGGCGCGATGCTGTGGCTCAATCGCGATTCGCGGGTTAAGGACCGCACCGTGCTGTTCGCCAAGCGCGGCCCGAAATCGCTGTTCGGGGCAGTCGGCCACCTCGGCCAGTACGTGCTGGTGTCGCCCGATCAGGACCTGACCGTGGTCCGGCTGGGAAAGACCGACCAGGCCGACCGTCCGGCGCTGGTCGCCGCGCTGGCCGATGTGGTCGCGCTCTACCCGAGGTAGAAGCTGCCCTCGACAACGGTCACGCAGTCGCCGCCGAGCCAGACGCGGTGACCATCAAGCCGACACACTAAATCGCCGCCGCGGGCTGAAGCCTGGTGCGCCGTGAACCGATCCCGCCCCAGCCGTGCGGCCCACAGCGGGGTCAGCACGGCATGCGCCGAACCGGTCACACTGTCCTCGTTGACCCCCGCGCCGGGGACGAACACCCGGCTGACGACATCGCAAGCCGCGCCCGGCGCGGTGCAAATAAACTGGTCATCGCCGAGCGCGCCGAGCGCCGCGAAGTCGGGTGCCAGGGCGCGGACTTGAGCTTCATCGGCAAAGACAAACACGCTGTAACGCTCGGGACTGCGCCACACTTCTTGCGGCGATCCGCCCACCAGCTGCACCGCTTCGGGCCATTCGCCCGGTGCGGTGGCGAGGGCCGGCAGCGCCAATTCGTAACCGCCCGAGGGGACCCGGCGAACTTCGAGCAACCCTGCCTTGCGAGTCCGGAAGGTTACCCGCTCGCCTCCGTCGCGGCCGAGCAGGACATGGCCAGTGGCGAGCGTAGCATGGCCGCACAGGCGGATTTCCAGCGCCGGAGTGAACCAGCGCAGCTCCCACTCGGCCGCGCCGCTGTCATCGCGCACCACGAACGCGGTTTCGGCGAACATGTTCTCTGCCGCGATCGCCTGCAGCGTTTCGTCTGGCAGCCAGCGGTTAAGCGGCATCACCGCTGCCTGATTGCCGGTGAACGGCCGTGCGGCGAAGGCGTCGACATGCCAGTACGGCAAGGCTCCGGAGCGGCTCACCCGTTGTCCTCGAGCTTGGCGAATTCGTCACTTTCGGCGAGTGGATTGCCGGGATCGTCGACATGTCCTTCGGGGTCGATGTGGATCAACAGCTCGAGGCCGGGAAACGCCTGGCACAAGTCTTGTTCGACCCGTTCGATCACATCGTGCGCCTGGTGAACCGTCATCCGCGCCGGAAGGTTGACATGGAACTGGGCAAAGTCCTGGTTGCCGCTAGTGCGGGTGCGCAAGTCGTGCAGCTTGCGCAGCTCGGGATGGCGCGCGGCCCGCTCGACGAACCGCAGCCGTTTGTCTTCCGCCCATTCCTTGTCCATCAGATGATCGAGCGCTCCTGACGAGGCATGCCAGGCTCCCCAAGCGAGCCATCCGGCGATCGCCATGCCGAACAGCGGGTCTGCTCCCGCCAGCCCGACATAACGATCGAGCACCAAGGCCGCGATTACCGCCGCGTTAAGCAGCAAATCTGACTTGTAATGCAAGTTGTCGGTCTTGATCGCGACCGAACCTGTGCGCGCGATGACGTGGCGCTGCCACGCCAGCAGCGCGAAGGTGCCGACGATCGCCGCCACCGACACTGCGACGCCCGCCTCGGCCGAAGCCACGCGCGAACCGGCCAGCATCTCGGTGATCGCGCGGACGGCAATGGCAACCGCCGACAGCGAGATCAGCACCACCTGGAACAAGGCCGCGAGCGCTTCCGCCTTGCCGTGCCCGAAGCGGTGCTCGTTATCGGCAGGCATCGCCGCGATCCATACTCCGACCAGAGTTCCGAGGCTGGCAATCAGGTCGAGCCCGGTGTCGGCCAGGCTGCCGAGCATCGCCGTCGAGTGGCTTTGCCACACGGCCCACAACTTGAGCGAGGCAAGCGCGGTGGCCATCGCGATCGACGCATAAGCGGCGCTGCGCGTCAGCCTGGCGTTGGCGCGATCCCGGTCGGTCACGGGTACAACAGTCCGCTGGTCCACCGCTCGCCAGATCGCACGAATAGTCTGCGCTCGTGCAGGCGATGGGGGCGGCTGATCCAGAATTCGATCCGTTCCGGCGCAAGGCAAAAGCCGGTCCAATGCGGAGGCCGCGGGACATCGCCCGCAGGGTATCGCTCGCGCAACTCCGCGACTCGGGCAAGATATGTCGCCCGATCCGCCAGCGGTCGCGACTGGTCCGATGCCGCCGACCCGAGCCGCGAATCCGGATGGCGCGAAGCGAAATAGGCATCGGCCATCGCCGCGCTGACTTCGCTCAACGGCCCTTCGATGCGCACCTGCCGTTCAAGCGACTTCCAGTGGAACAGCAGCGCTGCACGCGCATTGGCGCGGATCTCGTCGCCTTTGCGGCTGTCTGCGTTGGTGTAAAACACGAAACCGTCACGCCCATGCCCCTTGAGCAGGACCATCCGCATGCTCGGCGCGCCGGCGAGTGTTTCGGTGGCCAGCGCCATCGCGTTGGGGTCATTGGGCTCGCTGGCGCGCGCTTCGGCAAACCAGGCATCGAACAGCGCCAGCGGATCGCCTGCGGGAATCGCGTCCGGTTCAAGTTCCATCCGCCCTGCCCTACCGAGCCGCGCGCGTGGTGAAAAGGGATCGCTTGCGCCTCGGGGGCGCTTTACCTAGCTAGCGCACCTATGGCCGATCCCTATGCGATCCTTGGCGTTGAGCGCACCGCCGATGAAAAGGCGGTCAAAGGCGCGTATCGCAAGCTCGCCAAGCAACTCCACCCCGACCGCAACAAGGACAATCCCAAGGCGTCCGAGCGTTTCTCCGAGATAACCCGGGCTTATGACTTGCTCTCCGACAAGGACAAGCGCGCCCGTTTCGACCGGGGCGAGATCGACATCGACGGCAATCCGGCGATGCCGTTCGGCGGCGGCGGCGGGTATCGCCCCTCCGCGGGGCCGGGCGGATTTGCCGGCAACGCTGGCTTCGGCGGGGGCGAGGAAGTCGACCTTGGCGATCTGTTCGAAGGTCTGTTCGGGAACCGGACCGGCGGCGCGCGCCCGGGTGGCTATCAGCGCCGCGCCGCGCCGCCGCCGCGCGGCGGCAATATCAATTATCGGCTCAAGGTTCCGTTCGCGGACGCCGCCGCGCTCAAACCGCAACGGGTCGGGCTGGGAGACGGCTCGACGGTCGATCTCAAGCTTCCGCCCGGGGTCGAGGACGGCACCCAGATGCGCCTCAAGGGCAAGGGCCAGCCGGGCGCGGGCGGGGCGGGCGATGCCACGGTGACAATCGAGATCGACGGGCACCCGTTTTTTGCCCGTGCCGGCGACGATGTGCGGCTGGAACTGCCTATCTCGCTCGACGAAGCGGTCAACGGCGCCAAGGTCAAAGTGCCGACCGTCGACGGCGCGGTCATGCTTACCGTCGCACCCGGGTCCGGCTCAGGCAAAGTCCTGCGCCTCAAGGGCAAGGGCTTTACCCGCAAGGACGGCGGCCGAGGTGACCAGCTGGTCACCCTCGCCATCCAATTGCCGGAAGATCTCGCCGACCTCGCCGGTCGTCTGGCGGGCTGGAGCGATCCCGGCGCGGTGCGGAACCGGCTGGGTGTTTGACCGCTTGGCGCTGCCCAACCCAGGAAAGCGCGCATGGCGCCGGGTCTGACCGAACACGACAAGCCCGGTCCGCCGGTCATCGACCTGTCGCCCGAGGCGCGCCGCAAGGAAGCGCTCAAGCACCGGGTCGGATTGCAGGCGGATATCCAACGCCACCTGGGGCCCGGCAGCCGTTTTCGCGAGGTTCTGAAACGGGTGCTGATCGGCACTTACACCGACGGTTTCATCCATGCCGGCAACCTTGCCTACATGGCGATGCTGACGATCTTTCCGTTCTTCATCACGGGCGCCGCGATTTTCGCAATGCTGGGCGAGAAAGGCGACCAGTCGGCGTCGATAAACACCATTCTGATTGCGCTGCCGCGGATGGTCGCGGACACGATTCGCCCGGTGGCGAACAGCGTCAGCGCTGGCCGCAGCGGATGGCTGCTGTGGGGGGGCGGCATTGTCGGGCTGTGGTCGGTCGGTAGCCTGGTGGAGACGGTGCGCGACATCTTGCGCCGTGCGTATGGCACCCGCCCAACGCGGGCGTTCTGGTTCTACCGGCTCGTGTCGAGCGGGTTCGTGATCATTGCGGTGGTGGTTTTGCTGCTCAGCCTGGTCGCACAAGTCATGATCGGCGCAGCCGAGGAGATTATCGCCGCTTATCTGCCCGAACTCAACGAAGTGCTCGGCCGCCTGGCGTGGTCGCGTATCGTGCCGGCGGCGGGGTTGTACCTGTCGATTTACGTGATGTTCTACTCATTGACGCCGGCAACCTATCGCGTGCGGCGCTATCCGAAATGGCCCGGCGCCTTGTTGGTGACGCTGTGGTGGGTCGCCATCACCGCCGCGTTGCCACCGCTGCTCCACTCGATCTGGAACTACGACCGGACGTATGGCTCGCTGGCCGGGATCATGATCGCACTTTTCTTTTTCTGGCTGGTGGGACTAGGGATGGTCATGGGTGCCGAGCTGAATGCCGCGCTGGCCGAAACGCCGGAGGAAGAAGCCGACCGGATTGGCCAGGCCGACGATCGAGACCGGTCCAAACGTGATCGCACATTGCAGGAAGGTAGCGGATGAGCGGTCTGATGGAGGGCAAGCGAGGCCTGATCATGGGCTTGGCCAACGACAGGTCGCTTGCCTGGGGTATCGCCCAGAAGCTGCGCGAGCATGGCGCGGACCTCGCGTTCTCGTATCAGGGTGAAGCGTTGGGGAAGCGCGTGCGGCCACTCGCCGAACAGCTCGGATCCGACTTTTGCTTCGACTGCGACGTGTCGGACATGGCATCGCTCGATGCCGCGTTCGCAGCCTTGCGGGCGCGCTGGGAGACGCTCGATTTCGTCGTTCACGCGATCGGGTATTCGGATAAGTCAGAGCTGCGCGGAAAGTACGTCGACACCAGTCTCGACAATTTCCTGATGACGCTCAACATCTCGGCCTATTCGCTGGTCGCGGTGACCCAGCGCGCGGCGGCGATGATGAACGACCGGGGCGAGGACGGCACCGGCGGTGGCTCGATTGTAACCCTGACCTATTACGGCGCGGAGAAGGTCATCCCGCACTACAACGTCATGGGCGTGGCCAAGGCCGCGCTGGAGACCAGCGTCAAGTATCTCGCCAATGATCTCGGACCGCGCGGCATTCGCGTCAACGCGATCAGCGCCGGACCGATCAAGACGCTCGCGGCGAGCGGGATCGGGGACTTCCGCTACATCCTCAAATGGAACGAACTCAACGCGCCGATGCGCCGCAACGTGACGATCGAAGATGTCGGCGGAGCGGGCCTGTATTTCCTCAGCGACCTGTCATCGGGAGTGACAGGCGAAGTCCACCATGTCGATGCCGGCTATCACGTCGTCGGCATGAAACAGGAAGACGCGCCCGATATCTCGCTCGTCTAACGCACCGCGGGCGGCGTGGCGAGCCGGCCGGGATCGACCACGCGGGTGCCCCCCGGTTGAACCTGAGTGCCCTTGGCATCGTCGGCGCGGTCCTGTTCACGGCCCAGGCGCGCGGCGTATTCCTGCTCGGCCTGCTCGACGCGTCCCTGTGTCTCCGCCGCTTCGGCGTCGATCGTCGACAGCCGTTCGGTCCGCGCCTGCGCGATCAATTGGCTGAACTTGACGTCAGAGCCGCCGCGCTTCTCGGCATAAGCGGTTTCGATCATCTTGGCGGTGCAGCCAAGCTCTCCGCCCGCCCCGAACGGCGTGCAAGATGTGGCGCCGAAATCGCCGACCGTCTCATATGACAGAACCTTGTTGGCCCAAGCCTGATTCTGCGGACTGGAGCTGTCGCGCAAGGCCTCGGGAATGCGATAGCGTTCGTTCTCGGGCAAGTGGGCGCAGAAGTTGATTACCCCATCGCTCGATTTGGGACAAGGATCAGACCCATAGAGGATAACGGTATTGACCTTGTCGCCTGCGGCATCCTGCGCGGCAACGGGAACGGCGGTGAAGGCGGCAACGGCGGCAACGGCGGCGAGCAGGGGCAGTCGTGACATCATGCTATCCTCGACAAACGGTCGTGAGGCACCGGACAGGGCGCCGGGGCCGTGAACTGCTGGTGAAGCGCGCGAACGGCGCCACTTGTTCCACGTCAGATCTTTTCCGAAAGCTTGATCGCCGCGCGGCAGCCGAACCGGATTGCCGCGTTGAGCAGCGGATAGAGCGGTGCGCGCTCGGCCCCGGCGGCGAGCGCGGTCTCACGATGCTCGCGCTCGTCGGTGCGAAAGCGCTCGATCATTCCGGCAAGCTCAGGGTCGTCGCCGGTCTCGTCAAGCTCGCGCAATTGGCGCGTGTAATGCCGGTCGATCTCTTCTTCGACCGCCGCGGTGCACGCCATCGCGGCTCGCGGGCCGAGCAACGCGGTGGCCGCGCCGAGCGCATAACCGGCAACCGACCACATCGGCTGCAGCGCCGTCGGGCGCACGCCGCGGCGCGCCATCAGCGCGTCGAATTCCTGGCGGTGGCGGCCCTCCTCCTCGGCCATGCCGCGGATTTCAGCCGACAGCGGTGCCCGGTCGCCCATAACCGCCAACTGGCCGGCATAGATGCGGGTGGCGCCGTACTCCCCCGCCTGGTCGACGCGGATCATGTCGGCGCGCTGGGTCATGCGCGGCGATCCTTACCCAAGAGCCAGCCGATAGCCAACGTCACAGCAATGGAAATGATCGCGTTGAACCCGGCAAGCGAAATTCCCGCCAGCCGCCACTGGGCCTCGTCGCAGCGGATCAGGGGGGCGTTGAGAATTGCATCGATTGCACTGCCGCCGTCGGCGCTGGGCGGGCGGCTGCAAGTGGTAAAGCCCTCCCACCAGCCGTTCTCGATCCCAGCGTGGAACGCGCCGATCTCGCCCGAGGCGAAAATGGCCAGCGCCGCGAGCGCGATCCACAATCGGCCCTGCGGCGCCCGGTATGACACTAGCCCGAACATGACCGCGGCGAAATGGCCGTAGCGCTGCCACCAGCACATCTCGCACGGGTACAGCCCGAACCCGTATTGGGAGATGTAGGCGCCCGCCAGCAGCAGCGCCGGCAGGCCGATCGCCAGCCGCTGGGCCAGCTTGTCCGTAGGTGTCACGTCGCGTCCGCTCAATTGCGCGATGCGACCACGGTCCGCCCGGTGCGGCGCAAGGTCTTGATCGCATAATCGAGCTGAAAGTCCTTGATACCCTGCTTCTCAAGCTCGGCGGCGGTCGCCGTGAAGCGCGGATCGTCGCCCTTGTCGCTCTCCAGCGCCTTGTCGTCGAGCGATGCCTCGTTGATCAGGTGGCGGCGCAAGTCGCTTTCGCGATAATTCAGGCGGCGCTTGGCGGCATCCTCGTCAGACAGCTGCGGAACGCGGATGTCGGGCTCGATACCGCCCTCCTGCACCGAGCGGCCGGAAGGGGTGTAATAGCGCGCGGTAGTCAGCTTGAGCGCCGAATCGCGCGTCAGAGGCAACAGCGTCTGGACGCTGCCCTTGCCGAAGCTGCGTTCGCCCATGATCAGAGCACGGTGCTGGTCCTGCAGCGCCCCGGCCACGATTTCGCTGGCCGAGGCCGAGCCTTCGTCGATCAGCACGATGATCGGTACGCCCTTGGCGGCATCGCCGCGATAGACCCGCTCGGCTGGATAATAGATCGTGTCCGCGCTGCGCCGGCCGCGCTGCGAGACGATCTCGCCACTGGTAAGGAACAAGTCCGACAGCGCCACTGCTTCATCCAGCGAGCCGCCGGGGTTACGGCGCAGATCGAGCACCAGCCCGGACAGGCGACCACCCGCCTTGCCGCGCAAGGCGACCAGCGCGGCGTTGACATCAGCCCCGACGTCACGGCTGAATTCGTTGATGCTGATATAACCGATGCCGCCGTCCTTGATCTCATACGTAACCGGCTCAAGCTCGATCACACCGCGCACGACGGTAACATCGAACGGCTGATCGCGGCCGGCGCGGAAGAGTGACAGGCGAATCGGGCTGCCGGCGGCGCCGCGCATCTGCTTGACCGCTTCGTCGAGCTCCAGCCCGTAGATCAGCTTGCCGTCGATATGCGTGATATAGTCGCCGGCCTTGATGCCGGCCTTGTCGGCCGGGCTGCCCTTGAACGGCGAGACCACCTTGACCGCGCCGTCATCCATCTGGACCGAGATACCGAGGCCCTGGTAATTGCCGTCGATCATCGTCTCGAGCCGTTCGAGATCCGCCCCGTCGAGATATTCGGAGTGCGGATCGAGCGCTGCCAGCATGCCGTCGATCGCGCCGCGCACCAGCACGGCGTCATCGACCGGCTCGACATAGCTGCTTTTGATCCGCTGGTAGGTGGCGAACAGCTTGGCGAATTCGGGCGACGCGCGCCCGTCGACCTGAGCCAGCCCGGCGGTCGTCGCGGGCAGCAGCGCGACCGCGGTAAGCAGCGCGGCGGCGCGCAACGGTTGGGCAAGTTTCATGAAGCGAAATCCTCGGCAGTCGGCGTTACTTATCCGACCCGGCGGCTGAACGCCAGATTGAGCGATCGAGCGTTGAAACTAGCCGACCAACGGCAGCGGATTGACCGGTTGTCCACCCTGCCGCAGCTCGATGGTAATCGACGGACCGGTCTGCGCCGCGATCCCGATCGGTGCGCCGCCGACGACCTCGTCGCCGACCGCGACATCCGCACGGGCCAACCCAGTGATCAGACTGGTCCACGCGCCTGGGTGTTCGATGATCACGATCCGGCCATACCCGCGATAGGGGCCGGCGAACGCCACCCGGCCTGCGGCCGGAGCGACCACTTGGGCGCCGGAGCGCGGCGCCAGGGTAAGGCCGCGGCTGATGCCCGCCATGCCGGCGGCGCCGAAGCCCAGCACCGTGCGCCCGGTCACTGGCAGCAGATACGGTGTCGGCGCGCCCACCGCGGCAACCACCGTCGGCCCCGCTGCCGCCGCGCCGCCGATCGCGGCCGCCGGGTTGGCCGGTCGCAGGAGCGGCCCGGGCAGCGCCGCCAGCTGTTCGCGCAACGAGCCAGCCCGGTCGAGCTCGGTCACCAGATCATTGAGGTCGCGGGTTTCCTCGCCCAGCGCGAGCGCGCGTTCCGCCTCCCGCGCGGCCGACCCGCTGGCCTGGCGTGAAGCAAGGCGCTGGCGGGTTTCCAGCGTCGCCAGCTCGGTGCGGCGCGCACGCAGCGCGGCTTGCTCCGATCGCAGGATCTGCGCCGCCTGCCGGGCTTCGTCGCGCAACTGACGAATACGGGCGAGTTGCGACCGCAGGCCGGCCGTGCGCGCCTGAACTTGTGGCACCGCGTTGGCCAGCAGCGCGCGCAAGTAGACCACGTCGTGCACAGAGCCGGGGCGCAACACCGCCAGCGCCAGCGGCCGGCGGGCGAATTGCTGGAGCGCCGCGGTCAGCCGCACCACCGGCTGTTGTTGGCGGCCCAGCGCCTCGCGCAACAGCGCCCGTTCGCGGCCGACCAGCGAGGCGCGCACTTCGGCGGCGGCGATGCCCGCTTCAGCCTGCTGAACCCGTGCCGCGAGTGCGGCCGCCTGGTTGGCTGTGCGGTCCGCGGCATCGCGCGAATCGAGCGCGCGCTGCTCGAGGCTGCGGCTGCGGGTTTCGGCCGAATGCCGCTCGAACAGCGCCTGGCGCAGCGCGGCGCGGGTCGCGGTTGGATCATCCGTCGGGGGACTTTGCTGCGCCGCACTGCCGGCAGCGAGCAGCAGGGCCGGCACGATCAGGAGCGACTTCATCAACTTAGCCCGCCCGATGATAAGGATGGCCGGCGAGGATACTGGTCGCGCGGAACAGCTGTTCGAGAACCATCGCGCGGACCAGCAGATGCGGCCAGGTCGCCTTGCCGAAAGACAGCAGTCGGTCGGCCGCATCGCGCTCCGCCCGCGCGTGGCCATCGGCGGCTCCGATCACGAAGCGGGTTTCACGGGTGCCATGATCGCGCCAGTTCTCCAGCAACTCCGCCATCTCGGCCGACGACAGATTGTCACCGCGTTCGTCGAGCAGAATGGTGCGGCAGGGCGTCTGCAGTTCGGGAAGCCGGCCGCCGCTTTCGGACAGTTCGGTTAGCTTGAGCGGCCAGGCGATGCGTTTGGCATAGCGCTCGACCAGCTCACCCTCGGGCGAGCGGGCGATCTTCCCGCGGGCGATGACATGGAGCAGCACGGGCTGCTTCTAGCTGTCCGCGGGCGCGAAAGGAATCCTCAGGAGCGCCCGGCAGCGGTGGCAGGTGCGTCGTCGCCAAAGCCCCACATCCGCTCGAGATTGTAGAAGCTGCGCACTTCGGGGCGGAACAAATGCACCACGACATCGCCGGCGTCGATCAGCACCCAGTCCGCGGCGGGCAGACCCTCGATACGCGGGCTGCCCTGGCCGGCATTCTTGAGCCGTTCGGCCAGCTTGGTCGCCATTGAGGCGACCTGGCGAGTCGAGCGGCCCGACGCGATGACCATGTGATCGGCGATGCTCGATTTGCCTTCGAGGGCGATCGATACGAGATCCTGCGCCTGATCCTCGTCAAGCTGGTCGAGCACCAGCGCGAGCAAGTCGGCGTCAGACATCGGGAGGGGTTTCGAGGCACCGGCACGGGCCGGCGCGGCGTGCGCCTGAGTCATTGGTGCGGGTCATGCTCCTGGATAGCGGAAGGGAGAACGCGGGCATGGCTGGCGAATATCGCCTCATGCACCCTCGTCGATCCGTGAATGCGTCACCTCGTCCCGGGGCGGGGGGCCGCTCATGCGGCTGGCCCAGTCAGGATCAACGCGGCGAATCGTCGTCGCCGACAGCGGATCCGGGTCGAAACGCAGCTCAATCAGCGCGGGTGCGCTCCATTCCTCCCGGTTTCGAAATCGGTTTGCGGTCAACCGGTAGCGCCGCAGCCAGGCCATCGCGGGGCTCGCGAGAGCGGCGTCATCATAACCGGGGCGGGCAATCACCGCAATCGGCATCTCGCGGGCAATCCCGCGCCAGTTCTTCCAGCGGTGGAATTGGGCCAGATTGTCAGCCCCCATCAGCCACAGGAACCGCCGGCGCGGATAGCGCCGCTTGAGCGCGCGGAGCGTATCGACGGTATAGCGCGTGCCGAGCTCTCGTTCGATCGCGGTAACTCGGATCGGCGCCCGGCGGGATTGGGCGCGCGCCGATTGTACGCGCGCCGTCAGCGGGGCCATGCCGGCGGCCGGCTTGAGCGGGTTGCCAGGCGAAACCATCCACCACACTTCCGCCAGGCCCAGCGCGTGGACGGCGAACAGGCTGACCCGCCGATGCGCCCGGTGCGCGGGATTGAAACTGCCGCCGAGAAGTCCGGTCGGCGTCACTTGGGAACGCGGCGCTCCGACACCTTGCCTGACGAATAGCCCCCTTGCATGGCGAACATCCACCCGGGATATTCGCGTGGCAGGGCGCTCAGCTGCTCGAGCTTGGCAAGGTCGTCCGCTGACAGCTCGACCTCGGTCGAGGCGATGTTGTCGGCCAGCTGGTCGGCCCGCTTGGCGCCCACGATCACGGTCGAGACGACCGGCTGGTAGAGCAGCCAGGCGAGCGCGATCTGCGCCACCGAGACGCCGCGGGCATCCGCCATACTACTCATCGTCGCGACAATCGGTACCGCACGCTTGAGATCGACCGGGGGGAAATCGAAACTGGCACGGCGGCCTTCGCCCTTGGTCCCCTCATCCGACAAATCGTACTTGCCGCTGAGCAGTCCGCCGGCGAGCGGCGACCACACCATCAAGCCAAGCCCTTCACTGAGCAGCATCGGCGCCAGTTCGCGTTCCAGGTCACGCCCGGATACCGTGTAGTAAGCCTGGTCGGAGACGAATTTGGCAAACCCGCGCCGCTCGGAAATTCCCAGTGCCTTGGCGATCTGCCACGCCGCCCAGTTCGACACGCCGATGTAGCGCGCACGACCGGAGCGGACGATGTCGTTGAGCGCTTCGAGCGCTTCTTCCATCGGCGTGACCGGGTCCCACCCATGGATCTGATAGAGATCGACGTGATCGAGCCCGAGCCGAGCGAGGCTGGCGTCGATCTGCTCGAGCATGTGTTTGCGGCCGATGCCCGAATCGTTCTTGCCTTCGCCCATCGCGCCCATCGCCTTGGTGGCGACGATGACGTCCTCCCGCCGAGTGCCGAGCGACTTGAGCGCGCCGCCGACATACTGCTCGGACTGGCCGGTGGTGTAGACGTTCGCGGTATCGATGAAGTTGATGCCGGCGTCGAACGCCTGTTTGACCAAAGCGGTCGAGGCACTCTGGTCGAGCCCGTGGATGTTGGCCCAGCGTCCGCCGGAACGATCGCCGAAGGTCATCGCCCCCAGGCACAGTTCGGAGACGATCAGGCCGGTATTGCCGAAACGGTTATAGCGCATGCGGGAAGCTCCTGTCGGCGTCCGATCTGGCGCGCCCGGCGCCGCGCTTCAAGGGCGGGTTTCGCCGTGGCCGCGCACTTGCCACTTGTAGGTCGTCAGCCCTTCGAGCGCGACCGGGCCCCGCGCGTGCAGGCGCCCGGTGGCGATGCCGATTTCCGCACCGAGCCCGAACTCGCCGCCGTCGGCGAACTGGGTCGAGGCGTTGACCATCACGATTGCGCTGTCGACTTCGGCCAGGAAGCGTTCTGCCGCCGCCGCGTCGCCGGTCACGATCGCATCGGTATGGCCGGAGGAATGGCGCGCAATGTGATCCAAGGCGGCATCGAGCCCGTCGACAATCGCCACCGACAGGATCGCGTCGAGGTATTCGCAGTCCCAGTCATTGGCGCTGGCGGGCACGATCCGCGGATCGAGCGCCTGGGCACGCGCATCGCCGCGCAATTCGCAACCCGAATCGAGCAATTGCTGGACGACCTCGACCGAACCGGGAAACGCGGCGTCGAGCAGCAGCGTTTCCATCGCCCCGCAAATCCCCGTGCGGCGCATCTTGGCGTTGAGCGCCAGCTGCGACGCCATTGCGGGGTCCGCGGCGGTATGAATGTAAGTGTGGCAAATCCCGTCGAGGTGCGCGAGCACCGGGACCCGGGCGTCGTTCTGGACCCGGGCGACCAGCCCTTTGCCACCGCGCGGGATGATCATGTCGATCAGGCCGGCTGCCCGCAGCATCGCGCCGACCGCCGCGCGATCCTGCGTCGGCATCAGCTGAATCGCGTCGGCCGGGACCCCCGCCACAACCACGCCTTCGAGCAGCGCGGCGTGGATTGCGCGGTTCGAATGGACCGCTTCGCTGCCTCCGCGCAGCAGGACTGCGTTGCCGCTCATCAGGCATAGCACAGCGGCATCGGCGGTCACGTTGGGGCGGCTTTCGTAGATGATGCCGATCAACCCGATGGGAATGCGCATGCGGGTTAATTCAAGACCGCTCGGGACCGCGCGCCGGTCGATCACCTGGCCGACCGGATCGGGCAATGCGGCGACCGCTTCGATCGCCGCGGCCATGCTTTCGAGCCGCCCGTGGTCGAGCTTCAGCCGGTCCAGCAGAGCCGCGCTCAGGCCATTGGCCTCGCCGGCCCGCATGTCACGGGCGTTCGCGGCGAGGACCCGATCGCCCGCCAGGCGCAAGGCCGCCGCGGCCGACCGCAGTGCGGCGGATTTTTGTTCGGTGCTGAGCCGCGCCAGTGCACGCTGCGCGGCTCGGCCAGCCCGAGCAAGGTCTTCTACCATGGCGGCATGATCGTCGGCGGGCTGGGGCTGGCTGGACATCGCGCGCCCTTATCATCGCCGCTGCGTGCTGTCAGCCGAATCGATGGCCCGCCTTCGCTACCGACGGCTTCCAGATATCCACTCGGGCTTCCAGGACGCCTGATCCACGCGACTCGTCGCGTTTGAATCCCGCCTTGCCCCGTAGGTCATCAGCCCGATTCGACCTCGCTCCGGGGCAGGCGTAGTCAGTTCGCGAAACGCCTGGATGGGACTGGGGTGGTCTCGAACATTGTCGAAAGCCGCGCGACGGGCTCGGCTCGCCTAGCGGTGTTCAGGGCCCATATCGGCAATTTGCATTCCGAATTCCGCATCAACGACGGCGTAGCGATGAACCCGCGCCCCTTCCTGGAGACTGTCTCCCATGTTCTCGAAGAAGCCCGAACCGGAGCCGAGCTACCCCAGCTTGGCTCCTCGAGTCGCCCAACCTGCCCCCGCCTCCGAAGGAGCCCGATCCGTGAATAACACCTCTACTTTTTCCGTGATCGGCAACGACGTGGTCATTCGCGGGAATATCGAAGCCACCGCCGATCTGCATATCGACGGGGCGGTTGAGGGCGACATTGTCTGCGCTGCGCTCGTGCAAGGCGAATCGAGCCGCATCGAAGGGGCGATCACAGCGGAAAATGCGCGCCTCTCGGGCGCGGTAAAGGGCACCATAACGGTGCGCGAACTGGTGGTTTTGAAGAATGCGCGAATCGACGGTGACGTGCATTACGATACGCTGACAATCGAACAGGGTGCCAACGTCAGCGGCCGTTTTGCCCCCGATGCGGCCGCCAGCCGCGCTAAGGCCCATCCAGCGCAAGCGCAGCCCCAACAGGCCGTGCGAACCAAGCCGGCCGAGGTGAGGAGCGGCAGTGAAGGCGAGGGCGAGCCGCGCCTGACGTTGGCAAACTGAGCTGCCCGGCTCTCGCCACTGCGAGAGCGGTCTAGCTCGCGCCAGTCGATTCGGCGGCGCGCTTGGCGGTCAGCCACGCTTCGGCCTCCGCTTCCTGCGCCGCTTCGACCGCGGCCTTCGAAGCGTTGTCGCGCTCGGCCCGCAGCTCCTCGATCAGCTTCTGGCGATCGTCGGCGCGCTCGGCCGCTATCTCGGCCGGATCGGCTTCGGTACCGGCACGCTTCGCCGCCTTGGCGACCGCAGCATCGAGTTCGCGCTGTGAGCACAACCCGAGCGTTACCGGATCCTTGGGCTGAATGTTCTGGATGTTCCAGTGGCTCCGGTCGCGGATCGCGTTGATGGTATTGCGGGTGGTGCCGATCAGCTTGCCGATCTGCGCGTCGGAAATATCCGCATGATTGCGGATGATCCACGCGATGCCGTCGGGCTTGTCCTGCCGCTTCGATACCGGGGTGTAGCGCGGGCCCTTGGTGCGGCTGACATCGACCGGGGCGCGCTGCATCTTGAGGCGGTATTCCGTATCGGCCTGGCCCAGCTCGATCTCCGCATGCGACAGCTCGCCCGAGTGGACTGGGTCGCGCCCGGTGTATTTCGAGCTGGCGAGATCGTCCGCCATGGCCTGCACTTCGAGGATATGCAGCCCGCAGAATTCGGCGATCTGGGGGAAACTGAGAGCGGTGTTGTCGACCAGCCACGAGGCAGTCGCGTGCGGCATCAGGGGAGTGGGCTGGGCCACGAGTTTTCTCCGGCGGAAAATATAACGGCCGCCCCATCGCGGAGCGGCCTCACCCCGATCCTGTAGTCCGATCGCGCCCGCGCGGCAAGGGTTCAGGCCGCGGCAGCGAGTGGCGGCTCCGGCTCGAGCGCGGCGAGGAACTGATCGGCACTGGTTTCCCAAGTGAAGCGACGGGCGTGC
>JBDSUJ010000072.1:0-17532 GCA_039927815.1 Croceibacterium sp.
GTCACTGCGATGAGACCAAAATCCTCCTCTATCGAATAACCTCAATCTGTCTCATTGGTGCTGACGCCGAACACAGAGTCCATCACCGCCGGTGGCGATGTGCGCCCTTGCGCTCCGTTCCCCCTCCGTTCCATTGACACCAATGGGCAGCAAACGCTTCGACACGATCGGCGACTTCATCCGCCACGGCCATGACATCGAGATCGCTTGCTACTGTGGGCACAAGGCGATCCTGCCGGCCGTAAAGGTGGCGCTTAAGTTCACCCGTGAAAGCTGGCCGCTGGGCTTGGGCTTGGCCACTCGGCACTTTCGCTGTTCTAAGTGCGGCAGCTCGCCATCTCAGATCGGGCCCATGCGTCGAGACTAGGTCAGCGGCACTGCGGATCTTGCGCAACATCGCCAAGCTGCCTGAGTTGCTGCGACCTAAAACCTAATGCGGACCATCGCATTAGCGCCCGCAAGCTCATGCGGTTCATCATGGCACACTCTGATCAGCGCGGTTGTCGAACGCTTCGTGCCGGATATTCGAGGCAAAGAGCAAAGAGGAAACCGGGCCGTGACTTCAACCATCGTCGATTTGGGAAAGTATCGCCGCAATAACCGCGGGTCCATGACCGACCTCCTTGCTTCCAAGTCGCCGCGTGAGCGGGACTGGGGCATCACGCATGCAATCAAACGTGATGAAGTCAGGTGGACAGATCATCGCTCGGCCACGCGTCATTCCATGGATGGTAAGACGGCGCTCGACGCGACCGTCGGTGGTCGAACCGCAAGGCTTATTGATATCTCGACAGGCGGCATTTCAGCAGAAGTACAATGCGCTCTTTCGATCGGTGCATCGGTGCCGGTGCGATTTTCCGGCCTAGCACCTATGTTCGCCCGCATAATCTGGCGGAGAGGCGATACACTCGGACTGGAAGTTCCGATCGAGAAAATGACTTCGGACGGGAGATAGGTTCCAAAGGCTGGCGGCCTAACAGCATTGCCGCAGCAATTCGGTTGGGAACGTCGATGATGTTGGAAAGTTAGCGCAATTGTCACGGCCACTCACCGGGGCATTCGCGTTTAGCGGAGGCACAGATGAGGTCTGTATGGCGCCAGAAACTTGATCCACGAACTGCCATCGATGGACATTTTGAGAGCGGCATCGCGAGCCGCGATAGTCGGTTCGCCGGCCTAGAATTACTAACCCTCTACGATGAAGCCGGGAATCTGCGGCGCCTACGCGACATCGAGAGAGATGTGCTGCGGCTCGCTATCGAGAATTATACGGGTCAACGATCCGAGCTCGCGCGACGGCTCGGGATCAGCCGCAGTTCGCTATATCGCAAGCTGGACCAGTACCAGATTAAGTAAGCCGATCTTGCCGCCAAAGGGAGCGGCTTTTGGCACCCTAGCACGGGAGCAGCGCGGCGCTTGCGAGGGTGGCCCGCTAACCAGCGCCCTCGCTGAAGCTGATTGAAGGCACCACTCTGATTTAAGGATGGCGAAAGATCCTGCGTCGTATGCGGCGGTGCTACCTGAGTGATTGAGTTGTGAGTGGCAAGCAACACCCAGGTAGCACCTTCACTACTCGCCTTGCCGCCTAAAGGTCCTGTGACCTATGTTGCAACCGGCCTAACGGGCGCGACGCGGCGCATGCGAGGGTGGCGGTCAAATGGCTCGACACCGAAGATCGCAACTGAACGGGCCCGTGAGGTGATCAATGGTGAAACTCGAACTGGACGACGCGCGGCGGCATTTCCGTTGTTCGAAGTGTGGCAGCCGTCCTAGCTGGATCGGGCCGATGCCGCGGAATTAGGCCAGCTAGCCAAAGTGGCAATGGTTCGGCCAGTGGGAACCTAATCTGCCCGCTCCTGTTAACCATACGAGCGGCGCCCTTGCTCCCTTACACAATGTCACCGCTCACTCCCGCTTCGGCGGGAGTTTTCTTTCGTGACCCGGCCTTGCCGCCTAAATGTCCCGTGATCTATGTCGCATCCGGCCTAACGGAAGCGGCGCGGCGCTTGCGAGGGGTGGCCCGCTAGCCAACCGGTCCAAACAGCCGATCAGCCAGACAGTTTACGAACTCCACGAGCACCACAGGAGCGATGCCGTCCAACGTATCGCCTACGTAGCTGCAATCGAGGGCAGCAATAACGTCGTCTTCTGTCACAGCGCGAAGGCGGGCGATGGGGTCACTGCGCATTGCCTGTGTCCCTTCGCTTAGCTATCTAGGACGGCCTTCGCGAGCCTTTGCCGTGAGCTTCGCTCGGGCTGCCATAGCTCGCCATGCAGCCTCAGACCTGAGGGCGCGATCCCGCACATTTTCGTTGGTGGCGAGTTGAGCCTCTTCCGCGGCCTTATTCGCGCGCGCTTCGCAGACTTCAAAGCTGTCAGACACAACTACCACCTCAGGCCCATTTGTTCCCTATGTGTTACCTACAGCGTCCACCCGAACCCGCCCGAATCATCTAAGTGCTTCAAAAATGGTGCCGCTTACAGGACTCGAACCTGTGACCCCATCATTACGAATGATGATGCCCTGCGGAAGCGCCCTCCCCTCGGTCATTTTGTCTCTCGCTGCCTTCAACTCGTTGGCTCACTACCCACCAGCCGCCCATCTAAGGGCCACTACGGTAGGAGCAGCGACGCGTCCCCGTAGGAGTAGAAACGGTAGTCATTTCGGATGGCGTGAGCGTAAGCGTCTTTCATCTTATCAAGGCCCATAAGCGCCGAGACCAGCATGAACAGCGTCGAGCGCGGGAGATGAAAGTTGGTCAGGAGGCCGTCAACGGCGCGGAACCGATACCCTGGCGTAATGAAGATCGCGGTGTCGCCTGCGAATGGCTGGATAGTGCCGCTGGCGTCGACCGCACTTTCGAGCAGGCGCAGGGCTGTGGTGCCCGCCGCGATCACGCGGCCGCCCGCGAGACGCGCGGTGTTGAGGCGGTCGGCGGTGGCGGCGTCGACGCTGCCCCACTCGGCGTGCATCGCATGCTCGGCGGTGTCGTCTGCCTTTACCGGCAGGAACGTTCCGGCGCCCACATGGAGCGTCAGCATTTCATGACCAACGCCCGCTTCGCCAAGCGCGGCCATCAGCGCTGGCGTGAAATGCAGCGACGCGGTCGGGGCCGCGACGGCCCCATCGGCGCGCGCGAACATGGTCTGGTAATCGGCGCGGTCGTCGGCGTCGGTCGCACGCTTGCTGGCAATGTACGGCGGCAGCGGCATCTGCCCGGCCCGCTCTAGCAGCACCTCAACGGGATCGTCCCCCGCGAACGCGAGAGTCCAGCTGCCATCGCGATGCCGTTGTTCGGCGGTCGCCGAAACGCCGGCGGCGAATTGCACGCTGTCGCCCGGGTGCAGACGCCTGGCGTTGCGGATGAATGCTTGCCAGCGCCGCAGGTCGACCCGTTTATGCAGCGTGGCGCCGATCCGGGCATCCCCCCGGCGCCCTTCGAGCTGGGCCGGGATCACGCGGGTGTCGTTGAACACCAGCACGTCCCCGCGCCGCAGCAGCGCGGGCAGTTCGCGAACCATCCGATCATCGAGACCACCCGCACCGTGCACTACCAGCATGCGCGCCGCATCACGCGGGCGTACCGGGCGCAAGGCGATCCGCTCAGGCGGTAAATCGAAATCGAACAGGTCAACCCGCATCGCGCGGGGTCTTAGCTTCCAATGCGCGCCAGAGCTATCGCTGGACGGGCTGGTCGGCGGGAGGTGGCGGGCCCGGTTCGCCCGGAGGCGGCGGCACCGGAACTTCCGGCGAGGGCAGCTTCTGCGGCTTATTGTCGGCCGCGATCGACGCCTGCACGATGTACGTCGGCTTGGGTGGCGGCTCCCCGCGCTCGATCGCATCGGCGGCATCCATCCCGGCGATGACGCGGCCGAAATTGGTGTACTTCCGGTCGAGCGAGAAACGGGGGTAGAATACGATAAAGAACTGGCTGTTGGCACTGTCGTCAGACGCTGCGCGGGCCATCGACACCGTGCCGCGCACGTGCGGAAACATGTTGAATTCGGCCTTGAGGTCCGGAAGCGTCGATCCACCGCGTCCGGTGCCGGTCGGATCGCCGGTCTGGGCCATGAACCCGTCGATCACCCGGTGGAACTTAATCCCGTCGTAAAATCCCTGGCGGGTCAGGGTCTTGATCCGCTCGACATGCGCCGGCGCCCATTGCGGCAGCAGCCGGATGGCGACGCGGCGGCCATTCGACAAATCGAGGTAGAGAATGTTGTCGAGATCGTGGGTAATGTCGGTATCGGCCGCGAGCGGCATCGAACCGGGATTGGCGACCGTCGGAACCGCGACCAGGGTGGCGGGCTCGACGCGTGCCGGTGCGATTGCCGGGGTTGCGGCGGACGTCACCGCTTCCTGAGCCGCCAATCCCGCCGGAACCCCAAAAGTACCCAGCGCAGCGACGGCGACCAGCAATCGTGTGAACATTCTCGATCCTATGGAATTGCGACGACGCCCCTAACCGGCCGCCGCTGTCGGCGCAATGAACGGTTAGTAGTCGCCCTTGCGACCGAGTTTGTCGACCCGCGCTGTCACTTGCTCGCGCACGGCGGCGCTGACGAAGGGACCGATATCGCCGCCGAACAGAGCGATTTCCTTGACGAGCTTGGACGCGATCGGCTGCAGGCTGACGTCCGCCATCAGGAATACCGTTTCGATCCCGGCATTGATCTGCTGGTTCATGCCCGCCATCTGATATTCGTATTCGAAGTCCGCCACTGCGCGCAATCCGCGGATGATCACGCTGGCCCCTTCCCGCTCCGCGAAGCGCATCAGGAGCGCGTTGAATCCCTTCACCTCGACATGTGCGAGGTCGAGGCGGTCGACTTCGGCTTCGACCATCGCCACGCGCTCTTCGAACTCGAACATCGGGCTCTTGGCGGAGTTGGTGGTGACGCCCACGATCAGCCGATCGACCAGCTTGGCACCGCGGCGGATGATGTCCGCGTGCCCGAGCGTTACCGGATCGAAGGTGCCTGGATAAAGGCCGACTCTGGTCATTACCGGTCTCGCTCGACGACATAGCGAGCCAGCGCGCGCAGCAACTCCGCTTCCTCGCCGTGGCTGGCAAGGTGCCCGATCGCCTGCTCGCTGAGCGCACGGGCCTGCTCACGCGCTTTGTCGGGCCCCATTACAGACACGAAAGTGGCCTTACCCTGCCCCGCATCCTTGCGCAGCGCCTTGCCTGCCTTGGCAACGTCACCTTCGTGGTCGAGCAGGTCGTCGGCAATCTGGAACGCGAGGCCGATGTCGCGCGCGTAGGCGCGCAAGTGCGTCCGCTCTTCTTCGGCCAGTTTGGCGAGAATCGCGCCCATCTCGACCGCCGCGCCGAGCAGGGCGCCAGTCTTCAATTGCTGCAAGCGGGTGATCGTGTGCAGATCGATCGCGCCGCTCTCGGCGGCTATATCCATCATCTGGCCGCCGGCCATGCCGTTATGCCCACTGGCCAGCGCGAGCGTCTGGACGAGTTCGGCGCGCACGAACGGATCGGCGCTGGTACGCGTATCGGCTAGGAGCTCGAACGCCAGCGCGTGAAGCGAATCGCCGGCCAGCACCGCGGTCGCATCGTTCCACGCCTTGTGCACGGTCGGCTTGCCGTGGCGCAGGTCGTCGTTATCCATGCACGGCAAGTCATCGTGGACCAGTGAGTAGGCGTGGATCGCCTCGACCGCGCAGCCCGCGCGTATCGCCGCGCTGCGGCTGGCGCCGTACATCTCCGCGGTGGTGATCAGCAGCAGCGGGCGCACGCGCTTGCCGCCGCCGATCGCGGCATGCCGCATCGCTTCCACCAGACTGCGGCGCAAATCGTCGGGCACCGGCAGGAAGTCGTCGAATGCCTCGTCGACTTCGGCCTGGACTCGCTGCAGACCGTGGCTGAGAAGGTCATCGGCAAGCACCAGCCCCATGTCAGCCGCCATCGAACGGCACGGTGCCGGTTGCCCTGCCATCGGGGCCGGCGACGATCTTGTCGATCCGCACCTGCGCTGCATCGAGCCGCGCCTGGCAATGCGTCCGCAAGGCCTCGCCCCGCTCGTAAAGCCCGATAGATTCCTCGAGCGCAACCTCGCCGGTTTCGAGGCGGCGAACCACCTCCTCGAGCGACTTCAGCGCCTGCTCGAAGGTCATGCCAGCGATTTCAGGGAGCGCATCGTCCATCAGCCGGGTTTGGCGACGATGCCGCTGGGGGTCAAGCACGCCCCGCCTCTGGCGAGACTCGCCCCGCCCCGCTAAGGCGCGCCGCAATGTCCGACATCACGCCAGAAATCGTCGAGGCGCATGGCCTCAACCCCGAGGAATATGCCCGCGTGCTCCACGCGCTCGGGCGCGAACCGAACCTGGTCGAACTGGGCATTTTCTCGGTAATGTGGTCCGAGCATTGCAGTTATAAATCGAGCCGGCTGCACCTCAAAAAGCTACCGGTCGAGGCGCCGTGGGTGATCTGCGGCCCAGGCGAGAACGCCGGCGTGATCGACATCGGTGACAATCAGGCCTGCATCTTCAAGATGGAGAGCCACAACCACCCCAGCTACATCGAACCCTACCAAGGCGCGGCGACCGGGGTGGGCGGGATCTTGCGCGATGTGTTCACCATGGGCGCGCGGCCAATCGCCAATCTCAACGCCTTGCGGTTCGGCAGCCCGGATCACCCCAAGATGAAACACCTGGTGCAAGGCGTGGTCGCGGGCATCGGAGGCTATGGCAACTGCGTCGGGGTGCCTACAGTCGGCGGCGAGACCAATTTCCACCCCTCCTATGACGGCAATATCCTGGTCAACGCGATGACCGTGGGCGTCGCCGACCAGGACAAGATCTTCTATTCGGCCGCCACCGGGCTCGGCAACCCGATCGTTTATGTCGGGTCCAAGACCGGGCGCGACGGCATCCATGGCGCAACCATGGCGAGCGCGGATTTCGGCGACGACGCCGACGCCAAGCGCCCGACAGTCCAGGTGGGCGACCCGTTCACCGAAAAGCTGCTGATCGAAGCGTGCCTCGAACTGATGGCGACCGATGCGATCGTGGCAATTCAGGACATGGGCGCTGCCGGCCTGACCAGCTCCAGCGTTGAGATGGCGAGCAAGGGCGGCGCGGGCATTCGGCTCGACATGGACAAGGTCCCGTGCCGCGAGGACGGCATGACGCCATACGAGATGATGCTGAGCGAGAGCCAGGAGCGGATGCTGATCGTGCTTGAGCCTGGCAAGGAACCGCTCGCGGAAGCGATCTTCAGGAAGTGGGAGCTCGATTTCGCGATTATCGGCGAAGTGACCGACACCGGCCATATGGTGCTGGAATGGAACGGCGCGGTGGTATGCGACATTCCGCTCGGGCCGCTCGCAGACGACGCGCCGCTCTACGACCGGCCCTACCTCAGCCCGCAAGAGTACAAAGCCTGGTCCAAGGTGCCGGCGCTCGGCGACACTCCCCAAAGCACAGACATCGGCGCGGACCTGCTCAAGCTGATGGCGTGCCCCGATATCGCGAGCCGGGCGTGGATCTGGCAACAGTACGACAGCCAGGTTGGCGCCGACACGCTGCAATTGTCGGGCGGCGACGCGGCGGTGGTGCGTGTCCACGGGACCCGCAAGGCGCTGGCGATGACGACCGACTGTACCCCGCGTTATTGCTACGCCGATCCGTATGAGGGCGGCAAGCAGGCGGTCGCGGAAACTTATCGCAACTTGTGTGCTGTGGGGGCCAAGCCCTTGGCAATCACCAATTGCCTGAACTTCGCCAATCCCCAGCGGCCCGAGATCATGGCGCAGATCGTCGGTTGCCTCGAAGGCATGGCCGATGCCTGCCGCGCATTTGCTTACCCGATCGTGAGCGGCAATGTTTCGCTCTACAACGAGAGCAAAGCGACAGGCGGCGGCAGCGCGATCCTGCCCACGCCAGCGATCGGCGGAGTTGGTCTCCTCGACGACTACGCGGCGATGGCCACGATCGCGTTCAAGGCGGAGGGTGAGGCGATCTGGCTCGTGGGAGAGGATGGAACGCATCTCGGCCAGTCTCTCTGGCTCCGTGAAATTGCCGGCCAGGAGGCTGGTGCGCCGCCTGCGGTGAACTTGACCGCAGAACGCGCGCGCGGTGAACTGGTCCGTGAGTTCATCAAGAACGGCAAGGCCACCGCAGTGCATGATATCGCAGACGGCGGATTGCTGGTTGCGCTTGCCGAAATGGCCCTCGCCGGCAATATCGGCTGCTCGCTCGGCGGTGAACTCGATCCGGCCAAGGCGTTTGGCGAAGATCAGGGCCGCTATGTGGTGACCGCTCCAGCTTCACAGGCCCTCAATGGCGCAACCCGGATTGGGACGGTCGGCGGTCCGGGCGTCGGCGGAATTACCCTCACTGCTCTGCGGGCCGCTCACGAAAGCTTTTTCCGTGACTGGATGGACGCTTGACGTTGCGCCTACTGCCGTAGCACGCCAAAACACTGGGGCGCGGCACAGCGGGGGGCTTGCAAGTGGCATCGACGTCGACCGACCGCATCCTGTCGCTTGACGTGATCCGCGGCATCGCGGTGATGGGCATCTTCTCGACCAACGTGGTCGGGATGGGGCTGATCGAACAAGCCTACGCTTACCCCCCGGCATTCGGGTTCGGCGGCTTCGGGGACAAGATCATGTGGGCGGCCAACTTCATCCTGGTCGACGGCAAGTTCCGCGGCCTGTTCTCGATCCTGTTCGGCGCCTCGATGGTGCTGGTCATCGAACGCGGAATCGCGGCGGGCAAGCGCGACTGGCACGTCCATTTCCCCCGCATGATCGTCCTGCTGCTGTTCGGCCTCGTTCATTTCTACGCGCTGTGGTGGGGCGATATTCTGGCAAACTATGCGCTGGTCGGCATGATCGCGTTCGGGTTCTGGCGGCTTCAGCCGCGCCACTTGCTGCTGGCGAGCGCAGTCGCCTTTGTTGCGATGTACGGACCCATGCTCGTGTTAGGCGGGCCCCAGATCGCGCGATACGAAGCGAAGGCCGCGCCAAGCGCGACCCCCGCGCAGCATGCCTTTATCCAAAAGCAGGTGGAGAGCCTCCACCCCACCGCCGCCGATATCGCGGACGAAAAGGCGCAACACGCATCCGTCCCGGCCCATCTGCGCGCGATGCTCGCCGAAGAACCCCTGCGCCCGTTCGAATCGGTGCCAAGCTACGGGCTTGAAACGCTCGGGCTGATGTTGCTCGGCATGGCGGGTTACAAGTCCGGCTTCCTCACCGGCAGCTGGGCTCACCGTCGTTATGCTCGAACGGCCGCGATCCTGATCGGCGTTAGCGTAGTGGGCTACGGCTTCGCCGCTTGGCGCATCTTCAAGACCGATTTCGCGCCCTTCAGCTATTTTCCGTGGGACGAGATTTACATCGCGTGGCTGCGCCCGTTTGCGGCGTGTGGATATGCGGCGCTGATCATGCTGCTGTTCGCCCAGCGCAACGGTGTGACAAAGCGCCTCGCGGCGGTCGGGCGCACCGCATTCACCAATTACCTCGGCGCTACGCTGGTGGGCACCATGCTGTTCTTCGGGACCGGATTCGATCTGTTCGGCGAAGTTTCGCGCGGGCAGGCGTGGCTGTTCGTGCCGTTCGTGTGGGCCGCCATGCTGCTATGGTCCAAGCCGTGGCTCGACCGGTACCACTACGGCCCGTTCGAATGGCTTTGGCGCAGCCTGTCGCGCTGGCGATGGGAGCCGATGCGCCGCTCATCCAGCGGTGCCACTCCGGAACCCGCCTAGCTGACCTGCCAGCTGTCTCGCGGAATATCGAGCATCTTGAGCAGGCTCGTCAGGTCGCCGCGGTCGATCCAGCCACTCGCTGCGGCGCGGGCCGTGGGCTTGGCGTGGTAGGCGACGCCATAAGTCGCGGCGGCGAGCATCGGGATGTCGTTGGCGCCGTCCCCGGTCGCCAGGCTCACCGCCTTGTCGCCAAGCTGGGCCAACTCTTCGAGCAGGACGCGCTTCTTGGCCGATGAATCGGTGATCGCGCCGACGAGTTCGCCCGCCAGCTTGCCGTCCGCCACAGCGAGGCGGTTGGCGACAACCCGTTCGAACCCAAGGTCCGCCGCGACCGGATCGGCGAAGTGGTGAAAGCCACCGGTCACCAGCACGGTACGGCAGCCGTGATGCTTGAGCGTGGCGACAAGTGTGCGGGCGCCCGGCATCGGCACGATCCGTTCAGCGAGGCAGGTGTCGATGACTTGCTCGTCAAGCCCCGCAAGCAGGCCGACCCGTTCTCGCAGGGCGCTTTCGAATTCGAGCTCACCGCGCATTGCGCGCTCGGTGATCGCGCCGATACGGGCCCTAAGTCCGGCGTAGTCGGCCAGCTCGTCGATGCATTCCTGGCCGATCATGGTCGAATCCATGTCGGACACGAACAAATGCGGAATGCGGAAATCCTCGCTCGTCACAATCGCATCGCACGGGCCGAAATGCGCGCTGATCACCTGGCGCAGCGATGCCGCGTCGCCGTGCGGCAGCATCAGTTCGAGCACTTCGCTCCGGTGACCAAGCATGACCGACTCGGCGATCGGCATGTCCTGCGCGGCCAGCGCGGAACTGGCTGCATCTAGGCTTGCTGCAAGCGTGGCTGGGTCTGCTATCAGCCGGGTGATGAGCAAGCTGGAAACTCCGGTCAGGAACGCGGTCGCGCTCATCGCAGGGCCGACCGCGAGCGGCAAGAGCGATCTGGCGGTGGAACTCGCGCTCGAACTGGGACGCGGCGGGGCGCACGCGGTGATTATCAATGCCGACAGTGCCCAGGTCTATCGCGACCTTCGCGTGCTCAGTGCCCGCCCGACGGTGGCCGAGATGCGCGGGATCGACCATCGCCTGTTCGGCCTGTGGGATGGTGCGGACGCATGCTCGGCCGCCACCTGGGCCGCCGCCGCGAAACACGAGATCGAGCAAGCTCACCGCGCCGGCGCCGTGCCGATCCTGGTCGGCGGGTCCGGACTCTACATCCGCACGCTCCTCGATGGCATCGCCCCGGTTCCGGCGATCGACCCCTCCGTGCGCGAGGCCGTGCGCGCCCTCCCCACGTCCGATGCTTATGCGGCGCTCGTCGCTGCGGACCCCGTGCGTGCCGCCGCGCTCAATCCCGGCGATGCCACGCGCGTCGCGCGCGCGCTCGAAGTGGTCCGCTCGACCGGTCGCCCGCTAGCCCACTGGCAAGCCGAGCGGACCGGCGGCATCGCTGGCGCCATCGCATTGCACCCGCTGGTGCTGTTGCCCGACCGCGAGTGGCTCTATGAACGCTGCGACCGGCGGTTCGAGACGATGCTGCAAAACGGTGCGATCGATGAAGTCAGCGCCTTGCTCGCTCGTGGGCTGCCGCCGCTAAGCCCGGTCCTACGCGCGATCGGCGTGGCCGAGATGGCCGGGTTCCTCGGGGGCCAGTGGGCGCTCGAAGCGGTGCTCGCGCGGGGCCAACAGGCAACCCGCAACTACGCCAAACGGCAATATACCTGGTTCAGGCGGCAACCGCCCGGCAGTTGGCCGCGAAATTCCAATCATGACGATTTCGGTGATCATTTTGAAACTTTGTTCCACTCTTTGGGCTTGACATGACATTTACTGTCGTTTAGCAGCCCCGGACCGAGCTTGTTAAAAGGGCCCGGAGGTTTTGGAGAGAGAGCGGCCCGGCGCGAGTTAATCGTGCCGGGTCCGTTTTTTCAGGAGATCATTCACGTGAGCGAGGAACGCAGCGGCGCTGCGATATTGATCGAAAGCCTTGTCCGGCAGGGTGTCGAATTCGTGTTCGGCTATCCCGGCGGCGCGGTCCTGCCGATCTATGACGAGTTGTTCTCCGATCAGCGCCTGCGCCATATCCTGGTGCGGCATGAAGCCGGCGCGGCCCATGCTGCGGAAGGTTATGCCCGCTCGACGGGCAAGCCGGGGGTCGTGCTGGTCACGTCTGGCCCGGGCGCTACCAACGCCATCACCGGGATCGCCGATGCGTTCATGGATTCCATCCCGTTAGTCGTCATCACCGGGCAAGTCGCCACCAACCTGATCGGGACCGACGCCTTCCAGGAGGCGGACACAATCGGTCTCACGCGTCACTGCACCAAGCACAATTATCTGGTAAAGGACCCGGCCGAGCTGGCCGCGACGATCGAGGAAGCGTTCGAGATCGCAACCACGGGTCGCCCGGGCCCGGTGGTGATCGACATTCCCAAGAACGTGCAAGTCGCGACGGCGATCATGAGCGACCGGCCGGTCCAGCGCGCCAAGCGCTACAACCCGCGCACGGTCGCGGCGCCCGAAGAAATCACCGCTGCGATCGCGTTGATCGCCCATGCCGAACGTCCGGTGTTCTACACCGGCGGCGGGGTGATCAACTCAGGGCCCCGTGCGAGTGAGCTGCTGCGCGAGTTCCAGCGGCTGACCGGCGCCCCGGTCACTTCGACGCTGATGGGCCTCGGCGCGTTTCCGGCCGACCACCCCGACTGGCTTGGCATGCTCGGCATGCACGGCACGTACGAAGCCAACCTGGCGATGAACCAGTGCGATGTGATGGTGAATATCGGTGCGCGCTTCGACGATCGCGTCACTGGCCGGCTCGACGCGTTCTCCCCCGATTCGACCAAGATCCACATCGATATTGACCGCAGCTCCATCAACAAGGTGATCGCGGTCGACCTGCCAATTGTCGGCGATTGCGCAACCGTGCTCGAACAGCTGATCGCGGAGTGGGACAACCGCAAGCCCGCCAACCTCGGCGAATGGAAAGCGCGCATCACCGGATGGAAGGCGCGCGACAGCCTCGCCTTCCCGCGACGCCAGGATTCGCTGATGCCGCAGCTGGCGATCCAGCGCTTGTTTGAACTGACCCGCGCACTCGACCCAATCATCACCACCGAAGTCGGCCAGCATCAGATGTGGGCGGCGCAGTATTTCGGGTTCTTTGGTCCCAACCGCTGGCTGACGAGCGGGGGCCTGGGCACGATGGGCTATGGCATGCCGGCGGCGATCGGCGCCCAGCTCGGCAACCCCGACAAGCTGGTCATCGACATCGCCGGCGAGGCCTCGATCCAGATGAACATCCAGGAGATGGGGACCGCGAGCCAGTTCCGCCTGCCGATCAAGGTGTTCATCCTCAACAACGAATACATGGGGATGGTCCGTCAGTGGCAGGAACTGACCTACGAGAGCCGCTACTCGAACAGCTATTCCGACAGCCTGCCGAACTTCGTGAGCTTGGCCGAAGCGTATGGCTGGAAGGGTATCCGGATCGAAAACGAAGGCCAGCTCGACGACGGCATCCGCGCGATGATGGCGCACGACGGCCCGGTGATGGTCGATTGCATGGTGTCGAAGGACGCCAATTGCTTCCCGATGATCCCGAGCGGCGCGGCGCATACCGAAATGCTGCTTTACGGTGACCAGGTCGAGGGCACGATGGCCGACGAAGCCAAGGCGCTGGTGTGATGAAAATCCAGCACTCCGATACCGAGCGTCACGTCCTGACCATCACGGTCGATAACGAGGCCGGCATTCTCGCCAAGATCGCCGGACTGTTCACCGCGCGCGGTTATAACATCGACAGCCTGACGGTGGCCGATATCAGCGAGGACCATGCGCTCAGCCGCATTACCATCGTCACCAACGGCCCGCCCCCGGTGATCGACCAGATCAAGGCCCAGCTCGAGCGGCTGGTGCCGGTCCACAAGGTCATCGACCTGACCGAGGCGGGCGCGCACGTCGAGCGCGAGCTGGCGCTGGTCAAAGTCGCCGGCAAGGGCGAGCACCGGGTCGAGGCGCTGCGGCTGGCGGACGTGTTCCGCGCCCAGGTGGTCGACACCACGACCGAGAGCTTCATCTTCGAACTGACCGGGCAGCCGGCCAAGATTGACAGCTTTGTGACTCTCATGCGCGAGCTGGGGCTGGTCGAAGTTGGCCGCACCGGCATCGTCGGCATGATGCTGGGGGCCGACGAGGCTTGAGGCGAGCATAGATTTTAATCGTCGCTCGCGCTTGGACGGGAGCATAACCGAAAGTCGCAACTCTGCCCCCGACGCGGGCATCGAAGGAACGAACGAACATGAAAGTCTACTACGACGCCGACGCCGATCTTAACCTGCTCACCGGCAAGAAGGTCGCCGTGCTCGGCTATGGCAGCCAGGGCCATGCCCATGCCCAGAACTTGCGTGACAGCGGCGTCAAGGAGGTGGCGATCGCGCTGCGCCCGGGATCGGCCAGCGCCAGGAAGGCCGAGGCCGCGGGCTTCACGGTCATGGCCAATGCCGACGCGGCGAAATGGGCCGACATCCTGATGGTCCTCGCCCCCGATGAGACACAGGCGGCGATTTACGAGAACGACATCAAGGGCAACCTGCGGCCCGGTTCGGCGCTCGCCTTCGCGCACGGTCTCAACGTCCACTTCGGCCTGATCGAGCCCCCGGCCGATGTCGATGTGATCATGATTGCGCCCAAGGGGCCCGGCCACACCGTGCGCAGCGAATACGTCAGGGGCGGCGGCGTGCCGTGCCTGATTGCGGTACACCAGGACGCCAGCGGCAACGCCCACGATGTCGCGCTGGCTTATGCCAGTGGGGTCGGCGGCGGCCGTTCGGGGATCATCGAGACCAACTTCCGCGAGGAATGCGAGACCGACCTGTTCGGCGAGCAGGCGGTGCTGTGCGGCGGCATCACCCATCTCATCCAGGCGGGATTCGAAACCCTTACCGAAGCCGGGTACGCACCCGAAATGGCGTACTTCGAGTGCCTTCACGAGACCAAGCTGATCGTCGACCTACTGTACGAGGGCGGGATCGCCAACATGCGCTATTCGATCAGCAATACGGCCGAATACGGCGACATCACGAGCGGACCGCGGATCATCACCGACGAGACCAAGGCCGAGATGAAGCGCGTGCTCAAGGATATCCAATCAGGCCGGTTCGTGAAGAACTTCGTGCTCGACAACCGCGCCGGCCAGCCAGAGCTGAAGGCCGCGCGTAAAGCGGCCGCCGCACACCCGATCGAACGGACCGGCGCGCAGTTGCGCGCGATGATGCCGTGGATCGGAGCCAACAAGCTGGTCGACCAGGACAAGAATTGACAAGCGCGCTCAGTGCCAGGAGATTTAACAAAACGATTTGGCAGGCCTGTTAGCGCTCGCACGGGTAGCTGCGAGGTCGCCTGCCGAAAGACGCGCTTGGCGATGGACAATGCCGGATCACCGCGCCAGACTGGCGACAACTCATCTTCAGGAGACATTTGATGCGTACATGGTCCTTTCCCCTCGCCGCAGCCGCCGCAGTAGCCGCGCTTTCGATCGGAACGCTGCAGGCCCAGGGCGGGCCACCCAAGCTGCCGGGTCAAATGGATCCGAGCCGGGTGGTGGCGGGAACCTACAAGACCGACAAAGCGCATTCGCTGATGACCTTCCGGATCAATCACTTCGGCTTCAGCGATTACTTCGGCATCTTCGGCGAAATCGATGCCACAATGACCATCGATCCGAAAAACCCCGCCGGCGCCAAGCTGGACGCGATAATCCCCATCAACCCGGTTCTTGCCAGTACCCAACTGCACGATCACCTGCTGCGCGACGGCGCTGACGGCAAGAAGGCTGACTTCTTCGGCTCCAAGCAGATGCCGGCGCATTTCGTGTCGACTATGGTCATGCCCGGCGCCAACAACACGGCCAAGGTTATGGGCAACCTGACCATGAACGGCGTCACCAAGCCGGTGACGATCGATGCCGCGTTCGTCGGTGCGGGCAATTCAATGATGGGTAACAAGCTCACCGTCGGATTCCGCGGCACCACTAGCATCAAGCGCTCCGACTGGGGTGTTGCCGGCTTTGTGCCGATGGTTGGCGATAACGTCGACCTGATGATCAGCATGGCCTTCGAGAAGCAGTGATCCGGCCGGCGCTCGCCGCCGCCCTGCTGGCGCTGTCTGCTTGCCAGGCCGCGCCGCAGGATCCGGCGGCGCCGTCCACCCCTGTCCCGCGCGCCCAGCAAAGCGTGGCGACGACCGGCAATCCGTTCCCAGCGATGGGGCCGTTCGCGATTCATCCCGATCGGGATCCAACGGTTATGGTCGCCGGCTGTCCGCATATGAACCCGACCTCGCGGCCCGCGGGCAGCAATTGCTACGGGGTATTTCCGGAACAATGCGGGGCCGACAGAGCAGCCGCGTTCCAGGGCCAGGAACTGGACGGTTCGACCCGCGAGCAGATTGACGCGATCGCACCCCCCGGCGGGATCCGCTACATCCGCCTGCGCGAACCCGTGAATCAGGATTTCCGGCCTGGCCGGCTCAATGTCGAACTCGGCGGTCCCATCGGCAAGACGATCGCCAAGGTGGATTGCTTCTAAAGCTTGCATTGCACGACCGCACGCGGCAGTTACCGGCTTGTGACCTGTCGTGATCTATCCGCGCTGCTACGACTTACGCGCCCTTAGGCGCGTCCCGGCCTGCGCCCGAGGTTACTTGGGGTGTACAGGCGCCCGCCTAAGGGCTTTTGACCTCCACCCGAAATTCAGCCGCGCCCTAGTGCGCGCGGCGCGCACGCGATAAGGCCCCGTCATGACCATGCTCCACGATCCGAGCCGGAAATACCGTCCCTTCCCGCCGATCGACCTGCCCGACCGCATGTGGCCGAACCGTACCATCACGACACCGCCGCGATGGCTGTCGACCGATCTGCGCGACGGCAATCAGGCGATCGTCGATCCGATGGACGCGGTAAAAAAGAACCGCTTCTTCGACCTGCTGACCGGCATGGGCATCAAGGAAATCGAGATCGGTTTTCCCGCCGCAGGCCAGACCGAGTTCGATTTTATCTCCGGCTTGGTGCGGTCTGGACGCATTCCGGGCGATGTGTTCGTGCAGGTCCTGACGCAAGCGCGCGACGACCTGATCAAGACGTCGTTCGACAGCTTGAAGGGTGCCGAACGTGCCATCGTTCATGTCTACAATGCGGTCAGCCCCGCGTGGCGCGAAATCGTGTTCCGCATGAGCCGCGAGGAAGTGAAGCAGATCGCCGTTCACGCGGCCAAACTGCTGCGCGACGAAGCCGCCGCGCGGCCCGAGACCGAGTGGCATTTCGAATACTCGCCCGAGACCTTTTCAACCGCCGAACTCGATTTCAGCCTCGAGGTCTGCGAGGCGGTGATGGATGTTCTAAAGCCGACCATCGAGCGCCCGCTGATCCTCAATCTGCCGGCTACGGTCGAGGCGGCGACGCCCAATATCTATGCCGACCAGATCGAGTATTTCTGCCGCAACCTGCCACGCCGCGAGACGGCTTGTATCAGCCTGCATACCCACAATGATCGCGGGACCGGCGTCGCCGCGGCCGAGCTTGGTCTGATGGCGGGCGCAGACCGGGTCGAGGGTTGCCTGTTCGGCAACGGCGAGCGTACCGGCAATTGTTGTCTGGTGACAATTGCACTCAATATGTACACTCAAGGCTTTGATCCGGGGCTGGATTTTTCCGACATCGACGGAATTATCGAGACCGTCGAGTTCTGCAACGGCTTGCCGGTCCATCCGCGTCATCCATACGGCGGCGAACTGGTGTTCA
>JBDSUJ010000073.1:0-9383 GCA_039927815.1 Croceibacterium sp.
CTCGCCAAGGACTTCGAGCGAACTATCGAAAGCGCCACCGCATGGCTCTATCTCGCGTCAATCCAGCTCTTCACACGCAGAATCGCACGCCTCTGGAATCAATGTGATTAATTATGAGTCAGACTCTTAGGTAAATGCCCTAATTTTCCAAGGTCCGTCGGCCCAAAGCCGATCAGTGTTGCCGATTTTTGTAACTGCCCCATGCCGTAAGCTTACACGGCCAATGTCGGCTTTCCACCCAAAGCGGACATTAACTCGGTGCTGATCTGACGGCGCTCACCAGCCGTGCGCGCCATCTAGGATCGAAGGTGCGTTGGACCGTGCGCGTGGAGATGGCCCAGTGGTGGAGCAATCTCCTCGACACTGCTCACTGGCGCGGAAATAATCCCCATCAGAGGTGAGGGTTAAGCGAGGTAGCGTCTTGTCCAATCACTGCGTGGGCGCTCAACTGCGCGCATGGGCGAACAATGGATTCCCGCCGCGCAGGCGCTCGAACTGGTCAGTAATTCTGCCAATAACATCCACGAACGCCTGGCGCTTTGTGATCGGGCCAACGCCGGCTTGGTCAAAACACGCGCAAGACTCTTGATCATCGACAGTGCCAAACGGGAGCATACGACCATTCCGTCCCGGTTCTGGTGGGCCAAGGGGCATGAGGCCCTCAACCAGGATTGGTCGATCGGTGATTTTTCCACTTCGATCGAAAGGCGTGAACACTGGCGCGCCTATGGCGTTAGTTTCGCGCTAGGTGGGCTGCTCGAAATGATCCCGGTCGAGCGTCGTGCGGCAACCGCCCGCGCATTGTCAGTAGTTGGCAGCAGCGGGTGGCTAAGCGCGCTGGAAGCCCGGCGCTTTGCGTATGAAAAGGCCGGAAGAAACCCGATGAACGCTGGTACGGCGATCATCGATGGCGGCAAGCTTGGCTTCATTGCCGCACGGGCGGTCATGATGCGGCGGGCAACAAGGAGCGATCCCGACGAATGGACTGAGGAAGTGCGGGAATGGGATATTCCTGAATGGTTCTGGGAAAACTTCACTACCAAGCCTGGAAGCACTCAAGATTGGGAGCGCGGCGTCTTCGCGGGGGATGGACTAGCGCCCGACAAACGCTGCTGGATTACATTGACAGGCGTCTATTTCCTCGCAGACTCCTTGAACGTTATGCTGCCGCTAAGCGTGAGTGGCGATGCAGCTGACAAACCCGCACCAAATCCCGGCGGACGTCCGCGGAAAGAGTTTTGGGACGATCTCTGGTGCTCCGTATGGGGCCAGATCTATCACGGCGAATTAGCGCCTAAGCGGCAGGCGGACATTGAGCGCGCAATGCTCACTTGGGTCGAAGCCAAAGGGCATAATATTTCAGAAAGCACCATAAAGCCACTGGCTCGAAAGATGTTTGCCGAAATGGCGCGCGAGGACATAAACTCTTAGGCCCTGCGTTTCCGACCCTTTCCGACCCTTTCTGGCCGCGATTCAACGCGCGTTCGTGTTGGTGCACTCCAGTGACCGCTGGCACCCGCCAGCCGCACCGGAGCATTCAACCATGGAAAAGCTGGCCTACTCAATCAATGAAACCGCGCGGGCGCTCAGCCTTGGGCGCACGTCGATTTACGCAATGATCGCCGACAAGCGGCTGGACGCCTTCAAGCTGGGGCGGCGCACCTTAATCCGCGCGGAATCGATCCGGCGGTTGGTTGCTGGCGAGGGTTAGGGTGATGCCCGCGCGGCGGGTCCATGCCCATTCGGTCAAGCAGCACCGAAGCTACAGTGTCGGCGATCTGGCGGCATGTTGCGGGGTGCATAAGAACACTGTGCGGCACTGGCAGCTCGCCGGGTTGAAGCCGCTCGACGACAACCGTCCGATCATGTTTCATGGGGCTGCGATCCGCGCATTCCTGTCGAGCCGAAAGGCCAGCCGCAAGCGACCGTGCCCGGCTGGCACGCTCTATTGCTTCCGTTGTCGCGCACCGCGACCGCCCGCGCCGGACTTGGTCGAATTCGTGGCCATCAACGCGCTGTCGGGCAATATTCGTGCGACCTGCGCGACGTGTGCAACGCGGATGCACCGCCGCGCCCGGAAGGTCGCGCTGGCCGCAATTCTGCCCGGTCGGACCATTCAATTCGTGGAAGGTCACGCACGCCTAAAGGGCTGTGCCTCGCCCCCCCTGAATTGTGACTCTGAAAGGTGTGCGACGACATGACGAAACCCAACCCCGCAAATGAGCGGATCAAGCACGAATATTTCGGCTATCTGGAGCAGGCGATGGGGCGTGACACGGCAACCATCGACGGAGTTGCAAAGTCGCTCGCTCGTTTCGAGGAATCGACCGGTGTGCGTGACTTCAAACGCTTTCACCGTGCGCAAGCGGTTGCCTTCAAGGCCAAGCTGGCCAAGGCGCTCAACGTCCGCACCGGCGAGCGTATCAGCAAGGCGACCATGCTTTCGACGCTGCGCGACCTACGCGCGTTCTTTTTCTGGCTGGCGCACCTGCCCGGATTCAAATCGCATATAGCCTATGCCGATGCCGACTATTTTAACCTGAGCGACAAGGACGTTTCGATTGCCCGCGCCAAGCGCGAAAAGCGCGTCCCGACGCTCGCCCAAGTGCATCGCGTGCTCGACGCCATGCCAGCCGATACGGTGCTGGAGCGGCGCGACCGGGCGCTGGTGGCATTCGCGGCGCTGACAGGCGCGCGGGTCGGCGAGCTGGCTTCGTTCCGGCTGGAGCACGTCAGTATCGAGGAAGGCTATGTCGAGCAGGACGCGCGGACGGTGCGCACCAAATTCGCCAAAACCTTCCGAACCTATTTCAAGCCAATCGGCGGCGAGGCGCTTGCGACCTTCCAAGCTTGGGTCGCCGAGCTGGCGCGCGATCAAGGCTTTGGCGGTGACGATCCCCTGTTTCCCCCCACGCAAACCGGGCTGGACGAAAACGGGTGCTTCTACGCGGCAGGCCTTTCGCGCAGCAGCTGGAGCACGACCCAGCCGATTAACGCGATCTTTCGCCGGGCCTTCGATGCGGCTGGGCTGTCCTACTTCAACCCGCACAGCTTTCGCGACATGCTGGTGCGCTTTGGGCATTCACTCAATCTGACGGTCGAAGAATTCAAGGCGTGGTCGCAGAACCTGGGCCACACCGACATGCTGACCACGCTGACGAGCTATGGCCAAATACCGACGCACCGGCAGGGCGAACTGATCCGAACGGCTGGCGCATCGCGTGCAGCGCCGGTCGATCCCGATGCCGTCATTCTCGCCCGCGCTCTGCTCGCCAAAATGGGTTAGCCACCCCGTCTGCAAGCCCTTTGCACGCGCCCGCCTGGCTGGCTATCAGGGGCGAAAGGGGGTTTTCATGCCTACGCTTAAATGGGTCAGCCGCGACGACGATTTGAAGCGCGCGGCGGCGGCCCCGTATCGCTTGCTGGAGCTGCTCCGCGAACTGCTCAGCGCTGACGGCAGCGTTTGGGTTTCCCGATTTTGTGGCTGAATTGATCGACGGGCGGGTGTTCCTGGTCGAGCACAAGATGGAGAAATTTCTCAACGATCCGCTCGAAAGGGAGAAAGATTTGGTCGGTCGGCATTGGGCATCGCGCAGCGCCGGTAAGTGCCGGTTCGTGATGGTCACGCAGGATAGAAGTGGGCCATCCCTGGCGAATCAGATTACGGCCGCGCTTGCGTGATCATGCCACTTTTCGACCCGCCTTTTTCATGGGCATTTCATGGAAACGCCAACGTAGCGGTTTAAGTGATTGATTTTATGGTGGGCGCGGCAGGGATTGAACCTGCGACCCCACCCGTGTGAAGGGTGTGCTCTACCACTGAGCTACGCGCCCGCGCGCGGGGCCGGGCGACATGGCGCACCCCGCGGCAGGGGCGCGCCTTTGCCACGGTGGTCGGGCGCTGGCAAGCGTCAGTCGAACAGCGTTCGGACCACCATTTGCAACGCGCCGATGTCGCTGAGCGAGGCGGTGAGCGGGCGCACCGCCGACGGGCATTCGAGGCACCGCGCCTGCATCCCCTGGACTTTCAGCAGGCCCTGAAGATCGGACATGACTTGCGCGGCGCGCTGGCGCTCGTGCCCGGCAAACAGCGCGAACATGTCGCCGGCGGCTCGATCGTCCTTGCGCGGCCAGATGCGGCGCAGGAGCGGCGCATAGCGGTCTTCATCCGCGCCCAGGTATTCGGCCCGCCACTTACCGTCGGACAGCTTGGCCTGCTTGGCCGCCCATGCCAGCGCATCGTCGAGGTCACCGAACTGATCGACCAGCCCGAGCTGGCGCGCGGACCCGCCATCCCACACGCGTCCCTGCGCCAGCTCGTTCACGCGTTGCGGAGTCATCCGGCGCGAGCTGGCAACCAGCGACAGGAAGCGTTGATAGCCGGAGTCCACCGTCGCCTGCAGCACCGCCTCCGCCTCGGGCGTGAATCCAGCAAACAGATCCGGCTGACCCGACAGCGGCGTGGTCCGCACCCCATCGGTGGTGACCCCCCACTGCGCCAGCGCGGCCTCGAATGTCGGAACCACGCCGAAGATGCCGATTGAGCCGGTGATGGTCTCCGGCTCGGCGAAGATGCGGTCCGCCGGGGTCGCGACCCAATACCCGCCGCTGGCAGCGACGTTGCCCATCGACACGACCACCGGAATGCGGCGCGCCTTGTAGCGCAGGATCGCGCGGCGGATCGCTTCCGATCCGGTGACCGAACCGCCCGGCGAATCGACCCGCACCACCAGCGCCTTGAAGCCCTTGTCGAGCGAATCGTCGAGCAGCCGCGCGATCCGCGCCGCGCCCGCTTCCCCGGGCCCCGCTTCGCCATCGCTGATTTCGCCGGCGATGGTTATGACGCCGATCTTGCCGCCGCCACCTTCGAAGCCGCGAAACCCGCCTGTCTTCGGTGCGGTTTCCGCTACCCATGCGTCGAGATCGGTCTTGGCAAATGCGCCCGGCGCGTCGTCCCAGCTCTCGCGGCCGGCGAGCTGCGCCACGCGGGTGCCCCAGTCGACTCGCGTGCCGATCTTGTCGACCAGCCCGGCCGCGACCGCAGCGCGGGCGAGGTCACCGTTCGACGCGGCGAGCCACGCCGGCACTTGCTCCGTCGCCAGGGCGATGTTGGCCTGCGGGCGCGCCAGCTTCACGTTGGCCTGCCATTCCTGCCACAGCGTGGCCAGGTAAGCGGTCGCGTTTTCGCGCGCGGGGTCGGACATTCCGCTCAGCAGATAGGGCTCGACCGCGCTCTTGTAGGTGCCGACGCGGAACACGTGGACATTGAGCTTGAGCCGGTCGAGCAGCCCCTTGTAGTACAATCGCGTGCCGCCCGGCCCGGTGATCGCCGCCCCGCCCAGCGGATCGACCCATACTTCGCTGGCATGCGCGGCCAGCAGCAGCGAATCGTCGCTATAGGCTACCGCGTAAGCCAGCACCGGCTTTTTGGCCGCACGGAAGCGGTCGAGCGCGGCGGCGATCTCTTCCATGTGCACCTGGCCGCCGCCGGTGAAGGTCGCCATGTCGAGTGCCAGCGCCTTGATCCGCGTGTCCCCCGCGGCGCTGTCGATCGCGCGTACCAGATCGCGCGCCGGAAACTCCTTGGTCGGGACGGCACTGGGATACAGCAGGTCCCACATGCTGACCGGGGCCATTTCCTCGACCACCGAACCATCGAGCTTGAGCAACAGTGCGCCCTTGCGCACCTCGCCCGCGTTGGGGCGGATGCTCAGGATCATGAAAAGCGCGGTGAAGAACAGCAGCAGGAAAATCAGCCCGAGCGCGTCCTTGATCGCGACCAGAAGCCGCCACACCTTGCCCGCAAAGCTCATCGTCAAACCTTCCGAATGAATTGCGGCACCCTGTAGGGCGCGGCGCGTGGCGGTGCCAGACGAAACGCTTGAGCCGTCCCCACACTGTGACTAGGGGCTTGGCTTTAATGACATCGTCGAGCACCCAGTCTCCTGTGGCGCAGCCCGCGGGTCGCTATCCGGCGGGCGCCTTGGCGTTCCCGCACCGCGGGCTGCTCGCCATCGGCCAGCTCCAGACGCACGAGATCCTCTACTTGCTGGATGAGGCCGAGCAGTGGGTGGCGTTCAACCGCCAACCCAAAAAGCACGACGGGCGGCTCGCCGGGCTGACGCTGATCAACGCCTTCTTCGAGAACTCGACCCGCACGCTGCTCAGCTTCGAGATCGCCGGCAAGCGGCTCGGCGCCGATGTGGTCAACATGCACGCCGCGCAGTCGAGCGTGAAGAAGGGCGAGACGCTGATCGACACGGCGATGACGCTCAATGCGATGCGCGCCGATGGCATCGTCATCCGCCATGCGAGCTCGGGCGCGGTGCAACTGATCGCCGACAAGGTCGACTGCCCGGTCATCAACGCCGGCGACGGCAGCCACGAGCACCCGACGCAGGGCCTGCTCGACGCGCTGGCGCTGCGCCATGCGCTGCGCGCGCGGGGCGAGGCGAGCAGCGACGGCATGCTGAACGGGCTGGCGGTGACGATCTGCGGTGACATCCTCCACAGCCGCGTCGCCCGCTCGAACATCCTGTGCCTCCAGGCGCTCGGCGCGGTCGTCAGGGTGTGCGCTCCGCCGGCGCTGATGCCCGCCGGGATCGAGGCGATGGGGGTGGGGCCGTTCGCCCATTTCGATGCCGCGCTGGAGGGCGCCGACGTAGTGATGATGCTGCGGCTCCAGAACGAGCGGATGGACGGCCAGTTCACCCCCTCCGCACGCGAATTCCGCCATCTCTATGGGCTGACGCTGGAGCGGCTTGCGCGCGCCGCGCCCGACGCGATCGTGATGCATCCCGGCCCGATGAACCGCGGGGTCGAGATCGACAGCACCGTGGCCGACCTCGCCGGGCGCTCGATCATTACATCGCAAGTCGAGATGGGCGTCGCAATCCGCATGGCCTGCCTCGACGTGCTGACGCGCCGCGCGCGCGAGATCGAGGGCTGGGCATGAAGCAGGCCCGCCCGCTCGCGATCGTCGCGGGGCGGCTGGTCACGCCCGACGGGGTGCGTGCCGGCACGCTGCGCTGCGCTGAGGGACGGATTGTGGCGGTGGGCGACGACGGCCCGGCCGAGGGCGACGAGATTGTCGATGCCGGCGGCCGGCTGGTTACCCCGGGGCTGGTCGATCTGGGCGTGTTCGCGATCGACAGACGCGCGCTCCACTTCGGCGGGATCACTCGCGCAGCGCTAATGCCCGATTCGGTGCCGCCGCTCGACCACCCGGCGCGGGTGCGGTTCGCGGCGCAGAGCGGCAAGCCGGACTTGTGGGTCCATCCGCTCGGCGCGGCGACCATCGAGCTGGCGGGCGAGCGGCTGGCGGAACTCGCGCTGATGCGCGATGCCGGCGCGCGCGCGATCGCGACGGGGCGACGGTGGATCGGCGACAGCGGCGTCATGCTGCGCTTGCTCCAGTACGCCGCGATGCTCGACCTGGTGGTGGTGACTCATGCCGAGGATGCCGGACTGGTCGGTCACGCCGTCGCCACGGCGGGCGAGATGGCGACGCGCCAGGGGTTGCAGGGCGCCCCGGCCGAGGCCGAAGCGCTGGCGGCGGCGCGCGACATCGCGCTAGCGGAGATGTCCGGAGCACGGCTCCATCTGCGGCAGGTCACGACCCGCGCTGCGCTGGCGCTGGTGCGTGCGGCCAAGCTCAGGGGCGTGGCGGTCACGGCCGGCGTAACCCCGGCGCATTTCATGCTGTCGGATCTGGCGATGCGCGATTTCCGCACCTTCGCCCGCCTGTCACCGCCGCTGCGCGCCGAAGCCGACCGCCAGGCGGTGATCGAGGCGATTGGCGACGGCACAATCGACGTGGTCGCCAGCGGCCATGATCCGCGCGGGCCCGAAGACAAACGCCTGCCGTTCGCCGACGCCGCGCCTGGCATGGCCGGCGCCGAGACGCTGCTGGCGATGGTGCTGACGCTGGTTCGCGACGGAGTGATCGGGTTCGAGCGCGCGTTCGACCTGATCGCGCGCAACCCCGCGCGGCTGCTGGGGGTCGATGCGGGCGAACTGCGTGTGGGCGCGGAAGCGGATGTGGCGCTGATCGACCCCGGACTGCCATGGGTGGTCGATTCGGCCCGCATGGCCGCCAGCGCGGGGAACACCCCGTTCGACCGGCAGCCGGTGCAGGGTCGCGTTACCGCCCTGTGGAAGGGCGGCGTCGCGATCGTCGACTAGCGGCTGGCGAAGCGCAGGCCGGTATCGATCGCACCGGGCAGCGGCCGTTCCGCGGCGTATGCGAAGCAGCCTGAACCGCCCGCCTTGACCCGGCCGCACATCGAAGCGGAGCTCGCCTTGCCGTAGCCATCGGCCGCGACGCGCCAGTAGTGCTTGCCGCCCACCATCGCCTGGCTGATCACCATCCGGTGGCCGGAAAGCTCGGGATACTTCCGGGCGTAGATCGCCCAGGCCTTTTGGGCACCCTGCTCGGTTGAAAAGCTGCCGAGCTGGATCAGATGGCCCGTGCCCGCGAGCGGTGCCGCGGCGGATCGCTGCGGAGCGGCAAACCGGTGGGCATCCTGCGTCAGCGCGGCAACCAACGGCTCGGCCGGGGCCGGAGCGAGGAAGGCATTCGCGAACGTCCTTTCAGGCGCCGGCGCATCAGGCGCCGCGACGGAGGTCGCGATCGGCGCGGCGGCTGCCGGGAGTTCGATGACAGGCGGCGAAGCGACTGCCAGCACAGGAGCGGGTGCGGCGGCAGCGGCGAGAGCCGGGAGTTCGCCGCCGGTCGCGACCGTGGGTGCGACGGGCGCGGCTTCGGCGGCCAGCTGCTCGACGCCGGGGGTATTGGCTAGCGCCAGCGCGACCGGCTGGCCGGTGTCGCGCACGCCCGCGGGCACGCCCAGCAGGCTGGCGATACGGGTCTGCCAGGCATCGGGCTGGACCATGGCTGCGAACTGGTCGATCCGCGCCTCCAGCGCCTCTCCATGCAAGTCTTGTGACGCCATCAAGCGTGCTTCGCGCCAGCGCCCGGCAAGGGCGTAGCCGTAAGCCAGGTTCTGACGCAGCTTGGCGTCGTTCTGCCCGGAGCGGATCGCATTGCTCATCAGTTGGATGCCGCGGTCCGGCCTGCCCGCGAGCGCCAGCGCGAGACCGGCATCGGCGGCGGGAATGCGGTCTTCCCACTGACTTAGCAGCGCGGCCGCGACGGGCAGATTGCCTTGACCCATCAGCGCGACCGCCCGGCTCAGCGCGGTGCGCGGGGAATCATCGCCCAGCACCAGCGCATCGTTGAAGCTCGTGTCGGCGGACTGGAACCGGCCTAGATCGAGGTACGCGTTGCCCAATGTCGCACGATAGGCCGCGTTGCGCGGGTCGGCCCGCACGGCGGCTTCCGCCTGGCCGATCGCCTGCTGGTGCTTGCCCGCGGCCATCGA
>JBDSUJ010000074.1:0-30080 GCA_039927815.1 Croceibacterium sp.
CGCGCGGCCAGCGAAGTCGGCGCAGGTAATTACTCACTGCGCGTAGAAGGGCGCACCGGACCGGACGAGATCGGCCTGCTCAACCGCGCGTTCAACCGGATGACCGCGCAGATCGAGCGCCAGACCGACGACTTGGTCGGTGCCAACCGGCAGCTGGCCGAACGCCGCGCCTTTATCGAAGCAGTCTTGCAGTCGATCACCGCGGGCATCGTTTCAGTCGATCCGGATGGCCAGGTCCTGCTCATGAATGCTTCGGCTCAGGAACTGCTGCTGGGCGCCGCCGGACCCGCGCCGCTCGGGTTGAAACTCGATGATGCGGCGCCCCAGCTCGGCGCGCTGGTCCGCAGCGGCGCAAGCAGCGGGATCGTCCAATACAGCAATGGCGCCGAACTCCTGACCTTGGCGGTTAAGATGGCGCCGTCGGCCAACGGCTACGTGATCACGTTTGAGGACATCACCCGGCAACTGCTCGACCAGCGCCAAGCGGCTTGGTCGGACGTAGCTCGCCGCATTGCGCACGAAATCAAGAACCCGTTGACCCCGATCCAATTGGCTACCGAGCGGCTCAACCGCCGGTATCGCAAGCAGATTCTCGAGGACGGCGAGCTGTTCGACGAGCTGACCGCCACGATCATCCGCCAGGTCGGCGACTTACGGAAAATGGTCGACGAATTTTCCTCGTTCGCGCGTCTGCCCAAGCCAGTATTCCGCGCTGAGGATCCAGTCGACCTGGTCCGGCAGGCGTTGTTCCTGCAGGAAGTGGCCCGGCCGCAGCTCGACTATCGCTTCGCGGCCGAGGACGAAATCCCGCCGATCGAGTGTGATCGCCACCAATTCGGGCAGGCGATGACCAACGTTTTGAAGAATGCGGCGGAAGCGATCGAGGCCCAGCGACGTGACGCTGAAGCCGATTACAGGGGCCGTATCGCAGTTGAGGTTGTGGCCGATACGCGCTTCCTGACGGTGGCGGTGACCGACAACGGGATTGGCCTGCCGCAAGGCGGCGAGCGGATCATGGAACCGTACGTCACCACTCGCGACAAGGGGACCGGCCTGGGGCTCGCGATCGTGAAGAAGATTGTCGAGGAACATGGCGGCGACCTGGCCTTTGCGGCCGTCGACGGCGGGGGCACTCGCGCCACGATGCGGTTCGCGCGCGAGCCGGCCCAGGCCGACGCAGGCAGCGAGGCAGCCGAATGACCTTCAAGAGGAGAATCTGATGGCGCTCGACATCCTGGTTGTGGATGACGAACAGGACATTCGCGACCTCGTCGCCGGTGTGCTGAGTGACGAAGGTTACGAGTGCCGGACCGCCGGCGATAGCACCAGCGCGCTTAGGATGATCGATGAGCGGCGCCCGAGCGTCGTGCTGCTTGACGTCTGGCTACATGGCAGCCCGATGGACGGGCTTGAAGTGCTCGACGCCATCAAGACCCGCGAGCCCGCGTTGCCGGTGATCATATTCTCAGGCCACGGCAACATCGACACCGCGGTGTCCGCGGTCAGCCGCGGGGCAATGGACTTCATCGAAAAGCCGTTCGAGGCCGAACGCCTGCTCCACCTGGTCGCGCGCGCGACCGAAACGGAGCGCTTGCGCCGGGAGAATGCGCGCCTGCGCGAAGGGATCGCCCTGGCCGAGGAGTTCACCGGCAACTCCACCGCGATAAATCAGGTCCGGGCGACACTGAAACGCGTGGCCAATACCGGCAGCCGGGTGCTCATCACTGGTCCGGCAGGATCGGGCAAGGAAGTCGCGGCGCGATTGCTCCACGCGTGGAGCCCGCGTGCTGACAAGGCCTTCGTCATCGTCAACTCGGCCCGCATCACGCCCGAGCGTTTCGAGCAGGAGCTGTTCGGCGAAGAGGCCGACGGCAAGCTCGTTCGCGCCGGGCTGCTCGAGATGGCTGATGGCGGCACGCTCTATTTTGATGAGATCGCGGACATGCCCGAGAGCACCCAAGCGCGCATCTTGCGAGTGCTGACCGAACAAAGCTTCGTGCGCGCCGGCGGCAACCGCCAAATCGGGGTCGATGTGCGCGTGGTGTCGTCGACGGTGCGCGACCTCGAAAAAGAGATTGCCGAAAAGCGCTTCCGCGAGGACTTGTTCTATCGCCTCAATGTGGTGCCGGTCAGCGTGCCTCCCCTGGCCGACCGGCGCGATGACATTCCGCCGCTGGCCGATCATTTCTTCACTCGTTACGCCCGTGAACAGGGCGTCAGACCGCCCGCCATCGCGTCCGAAGCGATCGCTTCTCTCCAGGCTTACGACTGGCCGGGCAATGTGCGCCAGTTGCGCAACGTCGTTGAACGAACGGTCATACTGGCTCCGCGCGACCGGATGGGCCGGATCGAACCCGACATGCTACCCCCTGAAATCACCGGCGCCACCGCCGAGAGCGGCACCGGGATCGCCTCGCTGATGGGAGTGCCGCTGCGCGAAGCGCGCGAAAGCTTCGAGCGCGAATACCTTCGAATCCAGATCCGCCGCTTCTCGGGGAATATTTCGAAAACGGCGGGATTTATCGGGATGGAGCGCTCCGCGTTGCACCGTAAACTTAAGCTCCTCGGCATGAGCGATCGGGAAAATGCAGATTAAAATGGTGAGACAATCGGGCACACAGGATTTGCGCAACGGAAGAGTCGCGCTTACATAAAGGGAACTTGAAACCGGTCGTCCGTTCCTTGTCGGGAAGGGCGGCCAGAATGCGAGCGCAACAAGTGCTCGCCAACAACAGGAGTCACACGAATGACCAAACCCACCCTGTCCGCGCGTCCGCGTCCCAAGGCAGAGCCCGCTCCAATCGCTGATATCGCGCCGCCGGCACCAACCCGGATCGGAAACCTGCAGGACTTGTTCCTCAATCACTTACGGCGGGAAAAGACGCCAGTGACCATGTTCCTGGTCAAGGGCGTCAAGTTGCAGGGCATCGTCACCTGGTTCGACAATTTCTCTATTCTGCTGCGCCGCGATGGCCAGTCGCAGCTGGTCTATAAGCACGCGATAAGTACCATCATGCCGAGCCAGCCGATCGACGCGGCCCAGTTCGGCCCTGGCGGCGACGGCCCCAAGAAGCAGCGGCTGCTCCAAGATGTGTTTCTGTCGCGCGTGCGTGACGTCGCGGTTCAGGTGACCATGTTCCTGGTAAATGGGGTCATGCTCCAGGGTCGCATCGCGGCATTCGATCTGTTCTGCATGCTGCTCGAGCGCGAAGGCTTCGTGCAACTGGCCTACAAACACGCCGTGTCCACGATCCAGCCCGCCTCACCCGTCGACCTCACGAGCGACTTTGGGGACGATGATGCGGGGGAGGCAGCCTGACTTCGCCAGACGACATTGAAGTAACCCGCGGAGCGCGCGCGGTGGTGGTATGCCCCGACATCCGCCGCCAGCGTTCCGCCGAAGACCCCGAAGCGCGCCTCGAAGAAGCGCGTGGACTGGCGCAGGCGATCGGCCTGGTCGTGGCGGGCGCGTTCATCGTGCCGATTCGCACCGTCCGCGCGGCCACCTTGTTCGGGGAAGGGCAGATTGAGCGCATTGCTACCGAATGCGCGCAGGAGCAGGCCGAACTGGTGATTGTCGATGGCGCGTTGTCGGCGATCCAGCAGCGCAACCTGGAGGAGAAACTCAAGCGAAAGGTCATCGACCGGACTGGCTTGATCCTCGAGATATTCGGCGAGCGCGCAGCGACCGCCGAAGGCCGGTTGCAGGTCGAATTGGCCCACCTCGACTATCAGCAGAGTCGCCTGGTCCGCAGTTGGACGCACCTTGAGCGCCAGCGCGGTGGTTTCGGGTTCCTGGGCGGTCCGGGGGAAACACAGATCGAGGCGGACCGGCGTATGATTCGCGCCCGCATGGGCAAGCTCAAGCGCGAGCTCGAGCAGGTGCGCCGTACTCGCGCGCTGCACCGCGAGCGGCGCGACCGCGCGCCGTGGCCGGTGGTGGCGCTCGTCGGTTACACTAACGCCGGCAAGTCGACGCTTTTCAACTATCTCACCGGTGCGGACGTGATGGCGGAGAACCTGTTGTTCGCCACGCTCGACCCGACCATGCGGGCGATTGAATTGCCTGGCGTCGAGAAGGCAATCCTGTCGGATACCGTTGGGTTCATCTCGGACCTCCCGACCCAGTTGGTGGCCGCGTTCCGGGCGACGCTGGAAGAAGTCACCGCGGCGGACGTGATCGTCCACGTGCGCGACATCGCCAATCCCGACAGCGCCGCGCAAAAACGCCAGGTGCTCGAAGTCCTGGGCGAGATCGGCGCCATCGACGAGGAAGGGGAGGGTCACGCCGGGCGCCCGATCCTCGAAGTGTGGAACAAGTGGGACTTACTTCCGGATGAGCGGAGTGACGATCTGGCTCACATGGCCGAAGGTGAGGGCGACGTGCTGCCGCTGTCCGCGGTCACCGGTTTCGGAATCGAACGGCTGCTGGCTCGTCTCGGTACGTTGCTGACCGAAGGTGCCCGGCTTCACCACATTACCGTGCGCGCGAGCGACGGCGCGCGGATCGCGTGGCTTCACCAGCACGGCGAAGTTGTCGGTGAGGACGAAGCCGGCGAAGATGCCGGGGGACCGCTGCGGCGGATCGACGTCAAGTTGACAGAGAAGGAACGGGGTCGCTTCGAAGCGCTGACCAGTTAGCTTTCGCTCGCCTTGACCCGCTGCCAGAGCGCTTCCTGATCCTCGAGCGACAGCGCGGAAAAGGCACCCTCCGCCAGTTGCTCCATGGCGCGATAGCGGCGCTCGAACTTGTCGTTCGCGGCCCGCAGTGCGTCTTCGGCGGTTAATTCATAGGCGCGCACCAGGTTGACCGCCGCGAAAAGTAAATCCCCGGCCTCTTCCGAGCGTTTATCGGGCAATGCTGCTGCGAGCTCGGCGGTTTCCTCAACCAGTTTGGAGGCGGAGCCGGATGTGTCGGGCCAGTCGAACCCGTCTCGCGCCGCACGTTTTTGAAGCTTTTCGGCGCGCATGATCGCCGGCAACGCGCGGGCGACGCCATCCATCGCGCTATGGGCGCCCTTGTGAGCTCGCTCGGCCGCCTTGAGCGCTTCCCAGCGCTCGTCGCGGGCTTCGCCCGGTGGCGGTTCATTGCCGAATATATGCGGGTGGCGCGCCTCGAGCTTGGCGCAGATCGCGCGAACAACGTCGTCGAAATCGAAGTGTCCGGCTTCTTCGGCAATGCGGGCCTGGAACACGACCTGGAATAGCAAGTCGCCGAGTTCGTCGCGGATTTCGGGTATGTCGCCACGACCAACAGCATCTGCGACTTCGAATGCTTCCTCGATCGTGTGCGGGACGATTGTGTCGAACCGCTGCGCGCGGTCCCAGTCGCATCCGGTGATCGGATCACGCAGGGTGGCCATTATAGCGAGGAGGCGGTCTAACTCCGAGGACACGTCAGGATGATAATATGTATTATGTTAAATATATTTGGGGTCATACGGTCAGGACCAGACCGTCATAACCTACTCGAACGCCTGTCGGCAGCTCGGAGGACAGCGTCGCAAAATCCATGCTCTTGTCGAGATGTGTAAGTACCGTCGTTCGCGCCTCGGTACGCCGTGCAAAATCGAGCGCCATCGCGAGACTGGCGTGCGTCGGGTGCGGCTCACGCTTCAGGCAATCGGAGACCAGCATGTCGACGCCCCGAAATAATTCCAACATTCCATCAGTTACTTCACTAAAATCAGTGGCGTAACCAATGGATTTACCGTCCGCATCGAACCTGTACGCGGTGCTGCCCGTCGGCCCATGCGGCATCTCGACCGAGCTGATAGCGAAACCTTGGTGGATCCGCAGCAGTTCGAGCGTCTCGAGCTGTACAATCGTCGGATAACCGTAGCGCCCCGCGAACACGTAACTGAACCGCTGCCGCAACTTGCGCGCGGTTTCATCGGAAGCGAAGCCCGGGATCGCGGCGTTGCGATGAAACCGCATTGGACGAAGATCGTCGATACCGTGGCAGTGGTCTGCGTGATCATGGGTCCAGAACACCGCATCGACGGATTCGATGCCATTGTTCAGAAGCTGCTGGCGCAAATCGGGCGAGGTATCGACCAGCAGGCGCAGACCCTCGTTGCTCTCCACGATGATCGACACCCGCGTTCGCCGGTTTTTTGGTTCACACGGGTCACACTCGCCCCAATCGTTGCCGATGCGTGGCACCCCGGTCGATGTGCCGGACCCAAGCATGATCAGTTTCACGGGTCGACCTTGCTGAACAACTGGTAGAAATTTGCGGTGGTTATGGCCGCCAGCGCCTCGGGTGTTATCTCGCGCAATTCGGCCACGAAAGCGGCCGTATCACGCACGAAAGCCGGTTCGCAGTTTTTGCCACGATGCGGAACCGGCGCCAGGAATGGACTGTCGGTTTCCACCAGCAATCGGTCGGCGGGCACTTCGCGGGCAAACTCCTGCAGTTCGCGCGCGTTCTTGAACGTCACGATGCCCGACAGCGAGATGGTCAAACCGAGGTCGAGCATCTGCCGGCCAAATTCGCGCGAGGCGGTAAAACAGTGGATCAGCCCCGGGAACGCACCTTTGGCCATTTCCTCGGCCAGGATCGACACGGTATCGTCCTCCGCGTCGCGGGTATGCACGATCAACGGCAGGCGGGTATCGCGTGCTACAGCGATGTGCGTTCGGAACAGCGCGCGCTGAACTGAGCGATCGGACTTGTCGTAAAAGTAATCAAGGCCGGTTTCCCCGATGGCCACGACCCGCGGATGGTTCGAGGCTTCCAGCAGAACCGCTGCACCGAGGTCGGCATGAAGATCAGCCTCGTGCGGATGGATGCCGATGCTGGCCCAGACATCGGGTTCGCGCTCGGCGGTTCCGACCACCGCCGCCCACTCGCTTTGGCGGGTAGAGATGTTGACGAACCCGCCCACCCCGGCTGCCCTCGCCCGCTCGAGCGCGCCCACCTGATCTTCGACCAAACCCGCGTAATTGAGGTGGCAGTGGCTATCGATCAGCATCATGCGACGGCTTCCGCGGGCAGCTCCAGCCGCGGGAACAGGCCGACCGGTTGCGCCAGTTTGAACTGGCTCTGTGCCAACGGCGGATACCATGGCGTGCGGATGCCAGCGATGGTCCGCAAGGCCATCGGCACCGCCATCGCGTCGAGCAACTCGGTCATCGAGCCTGGCATCACCGGGCTGACCGCAACCGCCAGTTCAGCGATGGCGCCGTAAAGTGTCGCCAGCACGGTCTGCATACGTTCAAGGTCGGTCTTCTTCAGTGCCCACGGGGCCTGCGCGTCGATATAGGCGTTGCAGGCGAACACCGCGCCCATCCAGCTTTCCAGCGCCTGCGAGAACGACAGGCCTTCGAACGCGGCTGGCATGTCATGCGCGATGACACGACCCACGGTGGCCAACAGAACGAGGTCACCCTCGGTCTGCACGCCTATCGGTGGCAAGACGCCATCGCAATTCTTGAAGATCAACGACAGCGTGCGCTGCGCCAGATTGCCAAAGCTGTTGGCCAGTTCGGCATTGTTGCGGTTGACGATCGCTTCGCGCGACCAGCTGCCGTCCTGCCCGAAACTGAATTCCCGCAACAGGAAATAACGCAATGGATCTACCCCGAAGCGATCCGCCAGTTCGCCCGGATCGGTGGTGTTGCCCGCCGACTTCGACTCCTTGGTCCCGCGATTGAGCAGGAACCCATGCCCATACACCGACTTAGGCAAGGCGATCCTCGCGCTCATCAGGAATGCCGGCCAGTAAACGGCATGAAAACGCACGATATCCTTGCCGATCAGATGCAAATTCGCAGGCCAGAATTTGCGAAATTCCGCAGTCTCGTCGGGGTAGCCCAGTCCAGTGAGGTAATTGGTCAGCGCGTCAACCCACACGTACATCACATGGTCTTCGGCGCCCGGCACGCGCACCCCCCAGTCAAAGCTTGTCCGGCTGACCGACAAATCACGCAGCCCGCCTTCAACGAAGCTGCGCACTTCATTCAATCGCGACTGTGGGCGAACAAATGCGGGGTTGTCACGGTACAGCGCGAGCAGCTGTTCCTGATATTTCGACAGTCGAAAGAACCAGCTTTCCTCGACTGTCCACTCCACCGGGGTTCCCTGAGGCGAGAGCCTGTCCGCGCCCTCGCCGTCGCTAAGTTCGCTCTCGTCGTAGTACGCTTCATCGCGAATCGAATACCAACCTTCGTACCGATCAAGGTACAGGTCACCGCTCGCTTCCATTGCGCGCCAAAGCGCTTGGCTGGCCCGGTGGTGCTCATCTTCGGTAGTGCGAATGAAGCGATCATAGGAGATATTGAGTTTGTCGAATAAGGTCTGAAAATGGCCGGACATTTCGTCTGCCAACGCGCGCGGAGTTACACCTAGGTCGCGGGCCTTTTGAGCCATCTTGAGGCCATGCTCGTCGGTCCCGGTCTGGAACCGCACTTCGCGACCCTGCATGCGGTGGAAGCGAGCCAACACATCGGCGGCAATCGTCTCGTAGGCGTGCCCGATATGCGGCCTTCCATTGGGATAATGGATCGCAGTGGTGAGGTAGTACGGCTCAGCCATGCGCCGGGGCTGTAGGCACCCCAAGCGAGGCGAGCAACCCGCCGATTTCCATCACCAGCAAGCCCGGGTCGTAGTTGTAAGTGGGCGCTTGGTTCGCCAGTCGTACCAGATCGGCATAGGATTGCGCGAGCGCCGGTAGAGCAGCGGGTTCGGTTCGGCCCATGCGGCCCGCGAGCACCGCCCGCGCCAGCTCCAGCGCCGCGAGTTGCCGCTTGCGATCGGGCCGCGTGCCCATTGCGTCGGTCAGCTTGCTGCGCAAGGCAAGATCGGGATCACCGCGCTCTACGATCGCTTCCATGACGCTGTGGAGGTTGCCAAGGTCCAGTTCGACGAATTCGAGCGCCGCGCCGGGCGAACCGCTTGCCGCGGCAATTGCAGCGGCGCAAGTAGAGCCGTCGGCCTGAGGTGCTTCGCGCTGGAGCACGGACAGCATGTCGGCGTCAGGCAACCCGGCGAATGGCAGCAGCCGGCAGCGGGACCGGATTGTCGGCAACAGCCGGCCATGCCGATGCGCGACAAGCAGAAAAAATGTCCCCGCGGGCGGCTCTTCTAGGCTTTTGAGGATGGCGTTGGCAGCGGCCTTTTCGAGGTCGTCGGCCGAATCGATAACTACCACGCGCCGGCTGCCGAGCGTTGGTCGCGTCGTCAGCCGGTGTTGCACCATACGGATCTGATCGACCCCGATATTGCGCTTCACCTCGTAAGCCTTGCCCTCGTCGCGCAGCTTCTCCGCCTTGTCATCCTTGGGTAAGTTCGTGAGGACGATCACGTCGGGATGGAGGCCCTTTGGCTGAACGACTCCCGCCTCCGCGACAAGTTCGCGCGCCGCGGCCACGGCGAACGCACCCTTACCGAGACCCCGCTTGCCCGCCAATATCCAGCCATGATGCATCCGCTCGCCGGCCAGAGCCGCACGCCACTGGTCCCACGACCCCTCATGACCGACGAAAGTCACAGTAACGACGCAATCGCTTGCATCACCTGTGTGTGGACCAAGTTCGCATCGGCGTCGCCGGCGATGCGGACAAAACGCGTGGGCTCGCTCGCTGCAAGGCGCGCAAAGGCTTGGTTGACACCGTTATGGAAAGCGGCGTCGCGTCCGCCGATCGCGTCCGACGCGGCGCCGTCGCGGTCAGACAGGCGGGCGCGTGCATTCGCCGCTTCGACTTCGAGCAGCAGCGTTAGATCCGGCATCAGTGCGTTTGAACCGGCACGGTGCAGCGCCATCACCTGGTCGTCGCCAATTCCCCCCGCCTCGCCTTGATAAGCGCGCGATGAATCGACAAACCGGTCGCACACCACCCATTGGCCGGCACCGAGTGCGGGTCTGATCGCCCGTTCAACGTGGTCCGAACGCGCCGCAGCGAACAACAAGGCCTCGGCCGCCGGGAGCCATCCTTCTCCAGGTGGGTGTAACAGCAATTGCCGGATCGCCTCGGCGCCGACGGTGCCACCGGGTTCGCGCGTCAACAGCACTTCAATTCCTTGCCCGCGCAAAGCATCGGCGAGCAGCCGAGCTTGGGTCGACTTGCCCACCCCTTCCCCACCTTCGAGTGCGATGAACTTGCCCCACTTCACGACAGCACCCCGAAAATTCCGTTGCGCAACCGCTGGAAGAAATTTGCGGGTCCAACACTTACTTCGGACAGCAGCGGCACGTCATGCGGCTGTTGGCCGGGCACGGTAACACGTAATGTCGCCACCGGCTGATCCTTGCGAATGGGTGCCGTCAGCGGCCCGCTGTAACGCACTTCGAGCGATGGCTGCTGGATCACTTCCCCGGGCGCCTGGCTCGCCATCACGGGTGCGGCGGTACGCAGCGGCACCGACATCGCGCTGCCGCCCTGTACGCGCGCGCTGCCAACTTCGATCCCCCCGGCCAGCAACTCCCGGCTGGTGAAGGCCTGAAAACCCCATTCGAGAAGCTCGCGTACCGTGCGGTTGCGGTCGTTCGGCGTGGGGGCCCCGGCAATCACGACCACCAGGCGGCGCCCCCCGCGCTGCGCCGAACCGAGGACGTTGTACCCGGCCTGCCGGGTATATCCGGTCTTGATGCCGTCGGCACCCTCGACGATCCCGGTAACCGGATCATGATTGACCTGCTGGATGTTGTTGTAGGTCATCCGATGGTGGCCGAAATAGCGGTGGTAGAGCTCAGGGTAGCTCTGCGTCAGCGCATCGGCGAGCATCGCCAGATCGCGGGCGCTGGTGTAAGTGTGGCCTTCGTCCATCCACCCATTCGGCGTGCCGAAGTGCGTGTTACGCATGCCGAGCGCCGCGGCGTTGGCGTTCATCATCTTGAGCCAGTTATCGAGCGAACCGGTGGCCGATTGCGCCAGCATGACCGCCGCATCGTTTCCGGAAACCGTGGTTACGCCCAGCAGCAGCTGGCCGATCGTGACCCGGTCGCGCGCCTGGAGGAACATCGACGAGCCTTCGCCCGACCACTTGTCAGCGAGTTCCTGGCTGACAACCAACTGCGTGACGGGCGAGATATGGCCTTCGCCGATCAGTTTAAATGCGGTGTAGGCGGTCATCACCTTGGTCACCGATGCAGGCACGAAGCGCGTATCGGGATTGCGCGAATAGAGTATCTGCCCGCTAGATAGGTCCATCAGGAACGCTATCGGCACATTGTCGGGAACCGGTGCGGCGGGAATCGATCGCACCGGTAACCTATCGGCGGCCGACGACATGACGGCGGGACCCACGATCGCGATCGCCACCGCGCTGCCTGCCAGGAATAGGGTCGAGTGCTTCAAGTCGGCTCCCACCGCGCAGGCGGCAGCAGCGCCTGGCGCAGTCAGCCGCTGGTCTGGATTCGCGCGTCGCTATAACCCGCTGCCCGCACCTTGGCGAGCGCGGCTTCGGCCTCGCCGCGGGTCGCGAATGGTCCTGTGCGGACCCGAAAAAGCTTACCTGCCGACGTGACTTTGCCGGAAAGCCGACCCGCGGCCTTCTTGGCATTGTCCGCGAGCGCGAAAGCACCAGCCTGAATCTCGAACCTGCCGGTCGAAAAAGCGCGGCTAGGAACAGATGGAACCATCGAGGCCGAGACGGGCGGCTTGAGGACCGCGACAGGCAAAGCCAAGCGTGGCGCCAGCGGCAGTAGAATGGGCGCGGCGGCGACCTTCGGGAAAGGACTTTCTGTCAATCGAGCCACTGAGGTTACCGCCGGCTTGATTGGGCTTTTGACTGCCACGGCGGGTTTCACAACGGCCGCTGCCGCGACCAGCACAGGTGTTGTCGTTGTCGCCGCCATAGTCCGTACTGCCGGGGCACCTGGTGCGGGCAGCTTGCGTTTCAGCACGTCGACCAGCGACATCGGGGTATCCATGCGCAAGGACGCCGGATTGCCGCTGCGGAGCACCGCACGCTGATCCTCGGGCGGATTGACGCGGCGCACCCGCACCGGCGTCCCTGGCGACGCGTCGAGTTGCGCCAAAGCGGCCGGCGAAAGCGCCAGAACCTCATTGCCGGCCGCTGGCCCGCGCCGTTCAACGCGCGCCAAGATCGTGCGGCCGGTCGCCAGCGAAGTCACTTCCACATAGCTCGGCAGTGGCAAGGTGTGATGCGCGGCGGAGATACCCGCGCCGGCGTCGGCTGCCAGGTAACCGACCTGGTCGTAATTCATGACATCCTCAGGCGTGTAACCAACCCCGGCCACACTGTAGGCCGGACCAACGACCACCGGATAATCGGACTGCGGACCGTTTGCGGACATGACCGGCTGAGAAGCCGAGCGAGGCGTGGAGGCAACGGCAAGGCCGCAGGCTCCCAGCGCCATAGCGCCGGTCAGGGTTAATATAATCCGGGCCAGGCGCCGGTCAGCGGGCAATCTCATCTGCAAGCAATCCCACACTCATAGCGTAGTAGTTCGAGCAGTTATATTCGAGGATAACCCTATAATTCTGAGTTAACAGGTAACTGAAACCTGCCGGACCATCGGGTTCGAACAGGGCCGTCATGACGTCATCGGCGATCGGAGCTTGGGGAATCACCCCGCGCGCGCGCCATTCGCCGACCGTCATCCAACGGCTGAATCGCGAGTGTACGCGGGGGCACACTGGCGGCGCAGTGCGCGCCCGGATGGAACCGCGGTCGACGGTATTCGGCGCATAGGCACGCACCGCCCACGGCTGTCCGGCGCGCCAGCCCGCGTCGCGAAAGTAATTCGCAATCGAATGGAGCGTGTCGGTCTCGCTGGTCCAAATATTGCGTATGCCGTCCCCGTCACCATCAACCGCCAGGCGCAAGTACACGCTCGGCAGGAATTGCGGGTTGCCGAACGCTCCCGCCCAGCTGCCGACCAATGTCGAACGGGGAATGCCGGTATCGGCGATCTTGAGCAGATCGATCAATTCACCTTCGAACAGCGCCCGTCTTCGTCCTTCCCACGCCAGCGTCGCCAGCGATCTCGATAGGTCGAAGCTGCCCCTGTTGGCACCATAGCTGGTTTCATGGCCCCAGATTGCGATCACGATCGGCTCGGGCACGCCGTATCGCGCCTCAATTTGCGCGGCGAGCGGGCGCAGCCGGGCGTAGGTGGCGCGCCCGCGAGCAACCTGGCTGGGCGTGTTGTGATCGCGTAGATACGGTTCCAGCGGCGGAAAACCGGCCGTTCCGCCTGACGAAACATTCTCGCGGTCGAGCGCCATGACCCGGTCGTTCGGCGTCAGATCGCCCAGCATGCTCTGGACGGTGGCAGCGCTGACGCCTTGCCCCTGCGCCCTTGCGCCGACTTGCTGGAGATAGCTTTGAAACCCACCATCCTGTGGCGCCGCGGGACCTGTCGGACCCACCACAGCTACAGCCGCAAACAGCACGGCAGAATATAAGCGACGCGCGACCATCATGCTTGATCCTGACACCGAAAGGGCCGCGATGGAATCCCCCGCCCCCTTTAAATCGACAGATCGACGATCAATTGCGCCCGTTAGCGTTGCGGCCGGCTGACGACCGCGACATCGTCGAGCTTGGGATAGAAGTTGGGGTTCTTCTGCACCATCGCCGCCAGCGGATCGAACCCGCAGTTCACTTGGGTGCCGCAATTGGTGACGGTGTGGATCATGCGGATCTTGCCATCCTCGATGCGGAACACATGCGCGTCGGGTCGCTTGTTCGGCCCCATCTTGAGGAACACAGCGACCGAGCCGACCACCGGATCGATGATATAGCGGCGCTCGGCCATGGCGATATTGGCCGGCACACCGACGTTGCAACTGTCGGTGGCCAGGCCCTTGCCGGTATAAGCGCTGCCTTCGAGCCGGGTGCACGGCGCGCCCCACGGCACTTGCACGGTCTTGTCCTTGAACAAGTCGAGATACGCGTCCGCCGCGGCCTTCAGCTCAGCGCGGGTATTGCGGCGAGCCTCGGGGATCTCGCTCCAGTCCTGCCGCTGCGCGTAATACAGCGTGCGGCCGGCGTCGAACAGCCAATCGTCCTTGTCGGTCACGATCACATCGAACCCGCTGATCGTGCCGGGCGGGGACCCGGGTGAGCCGGTGCCGCGGATCATCGTCGCCAGCACATATGGGTGCTTGGCATCGGTGATGATGCTCTCGACGAAGACCTGGCACGCGACGGTATCGTAGAACGACCGATCCCAATCGACCTTCTGCGGGCTCGCGATCACACCGCCGAAGGTCATCGAAGACAGGTCATAGTTCTCGTAATAGTTTACCCATTCGCCCATCGGCTTCATGTTCATGATCACCGAGCCGCTGGCTTGTGCCGCGCGGTACTGGTCGGCGATCTCCTTGAGCCGCTCGCGCGAGCAAAGTTCGGCCTGGGCCGCGGCCGGGGTCGCCATAGTGGCCGCGGCAAGCGCGCTCAGGACTCCGATGACGAAACGCTTCATGCGTGGCTCCCTCTCGCCCGTTCGCGGTTCCGAACAGGCTGCTTTAATGGGCAGATTAACCCAACGCCCGATGGGAGTCACGGGGTGACAGGCAAGCGTTCTGCGGTTAGCCAGCGCCGACGGACAGGTGGCCGAGTGGTTTAAGGCAGCGGTCTTGAAAACCGCCGTAGGTGCAAGCCTACCGTGGGTTCGAATCCCACCCTGTCCGCCAATTATGGTTGTATTTGCTTGGAAATATCCTTCAAGCCTGCTGCGTTCCCATCAAGGCTCCCTAAAAGAATTTTTGCTAGATGCTTCGGCGGGGCCCCCTAGCGATTTTGCCGTCTACCGGGGGGCACCTTCGAAAGGGAGCGCAAGAACGCGACCAGGGTGTGCCCACGCGACAATTGCTATTTTTTTTGAAGCCCAATCACAAATCGAAGAGCAAAATTGGTTGGTGGTAGAAAACTGGGTTTTGCGTTCCCACCGGCTTTTTGCTCCACCACCCCGAGAAACCGGGATGATCGCGCACGATTTCCAAGGCTTTTACCACGCAGTAAAAATCAGTGTGACGCAAATTTGGCCAACGAGAAATCAGCAGCCGCGCAGCTACCCAATGGTGTCGTACCGGCCCTCGCGGCAGAACTGCTCTGAGCCATTGCATCACGATTCTGACGCTCTCGGGATGGCCCTCGGCCGCGCCTCTCAGGTGGTCCGTCACGTCACTTGTTGCGGCGCCCGCCCCGACATAGCCGAGTTCCCCCACTTGATCGCGAGCCTTTCCGCCGTAAGCACCCAGTTCGCGAAAAAGCCGACGATCGTGGATCAAGGCAAGCAAGTGCTGGACTGACAACTGTTGGTCGGACGATAGCCGGACCCGAATAAAGGCTGCGAGATCACCCTTGGGTTGATGCCGAAAATCGCCACCCTTTATCATTTTACGGATTAGTTTCCGACTGACACCGTATTTAGCGGCTTTCTCCGGGATGCTCATGTCCTATTCCCGGTGTTTGAGTGGCTGAGAATTTTTCTGCACGCTGGCGGTAAACAATGAGCGGAATATGCAAGTTCTTGGCATTGTTTCCGCGAACGCGCGCGCCCGCGGAGAATAGTTTGCTCTTGCAATGCAGCTCGCTGAGCGCTGGCAATTGCTTGAGACCATGGAACCAGGCGCGATCCGAGAACCAGAAAATAATTTGCCTTCAAGTTTTCTGGTCGTTTGGATTTGTCTGACTGCCTAGCCTGGGTCGTGCTCTGGCCTCTTTGGGCATCCACCCGCGCCACCGGCTGTCGCGACCTCTGATTTCCCTCTCTATCGCTCACAAGCCGGACCGATAGGGGGGAAGTGCGGCCATATACGCTTCAAGCTCGGTATGGAGGATCAGCGTGCGTCTGCCAGCCTTTATCGCGGTCAACTTCCCGCGCTTCAGCGCCTCGTAGAGCGATGTTCTCGATAGACCCGACACGTTCACTGCGTCGGGAAGGGTCAGGGCGATCGGCTTCATTTTAGTGTTCCCTCGCGGCCAAGCGGGTTTGCTCGGACGTTGTGGAACGCAAATAAACAGCAGGAGGCGAAGCGGGAGATGACATAATTCGGTCGGATATATGTTACTGGTAGTGTGTCGGCGCTTCTTGTGTTTGGCCATCAACCGGGATTGAAAGAGACCAATAGAGGTTCGCGCTCTAGCTGGAGTTCATGGGGTAACCAGGCGGAAGAGTACGAGCCGTCATGGCCGACGTATAAGAACCACAGCGCCTCAGGGGTGCCTGCTGAGTAGCCTATCAGCTTTGAGGCCAAAGGCCGCTGGCAAATGACTAGAATGAGCGGACTAGGTGAGTACTTGTTTAAATAGGTCGCATTTGAAGCGCGTTCTCTGCGGACAACGCTGGTTTCGCGAGGATTGGTGTCGATGCCGCGATGACCAAATCTTGCATTGTCATCGTTTTGGGAGGCTCGCCGAGTTTTCTTTTATAATCCATTAGTGAGCTTTCGCGATGGCCAAGTAGCTGAAACCATCGATCGCGCATTATGCCGTAGTCTCGCAAGGCCCTGATCGTGCGCAAATTTTCTCCATGCGGATATTCCGAGTAGCTAATGTGCTCGGCATCGACGAGCGCATAATAGTGGCGCCGTTCGCGAAGTTTCCGCATCAAGCGAGCGTAAATCGCCTCGCGGTTGTGTTCCTCGACATCCGCTGCAAAACCTAAAGCGATCGAACGGTTTGAGCGCGCCCTAAGCAGTGGCCCACCTTCAAGCCAATTGCGGGCATCCTCTCGCAAAACGTCGAGCAGCTCAGGCCAATCGCTTACCGGAACACGGCCGCGCTTTCCAGCCGTCTGACGTTTAACCGCTAGCTTCACTTCTGCTCCGCCATATCGCCCGATCAGGCGACGGACATCATCGTCAAGCGTCGGCCCGACTAAATCGAATTGCGGTTTCGTATTGGACATAGCACCGTCAATTTTTCTTGTAACAAGAAGCGGCTTCTACGGAAGGATCTCTGACGCCGCCGCCGCCAACATTCTTAGTCCAGCAAGCATCGTAATCAACTTCACCTTCCTTTGGAAACGAATATCCCTTCGCCTGCATGCATTTGATCACAAAAACATTATAGTCATAGCTCTTCGTATAACGATTGAAATCGGTGCCCATCTCACTTTTTCGAAAAGAAAGCCCAGCTGGACTGTCGGCGTCCAACTCGCACTGTGCGGCAGCTTTCGACGCCTCGGTTGAGGAGCAAGCTCCGAGCGCCATCACAACGATTAGCAACAAAATTCTCATGGCGTCCACGGCTCCGTGAGGACGCTCGGCTTGCCTCGCATCGCCCCTATGTTCCTCTCGGGGCGACGGCCAAAGCCGGATGTTGGAAACCTGATCAACGAGCAGGCGCATGCGCCTTTACCGTTGCCGGCTGGACATGCGCGCATGCCACCCGGCCGCAAATATGCTGGCGACCGAGTTTCGTTGATCGGGGTTTCCACGCCCCGCCCTTCGGCTTTCACGAAGGACGGCGATGTTCTGACGGCTATTCGCTTTGGGTGCAATGGCGAGGAAGCTGACCTCGGTAGCCATGCCGAACGATCCCGCCCATTGACATTTCGCGGTTCGCGGATCGCAATCCCCTTCCGCGATCAGCCTAAGGTGTATAGAGCGAGGACCGGCCGTGCCGAGGGGGCGGGTCCAGCGAAAGGGTAGCGAATGCCGGCGGCCGCAGGCCATGAAATAAGTCCGGTCGTGGTCGATGACCTGACGCTGGATTTAAACAATCCTCGCTTCGTCGATCTCAGCTTTGCCGATGAGGCGGAGATGATCAGCTATCTTTACGCCAACGCTGATTTACCTGAACTGCTTCTTTCGATTCTGAGTTCGGGATACATGGATTTTGAACCGATTGTCGTAAGGCGCGGTGACAATGTTGTTCTAGAAGGAAATCGACGGGTCGCCGCCTTGCGCTTGATTAAAGATGCGGCGTTGCGCGATCAATTGGGCGTCAAGCTCCCCGCCGAAGTAATACCCGCCGCCACGCCGGCCGAAATCCGAGCTGTCCTTGTAAACGATGCCTCAGAGGCGCGAAAGTTTATTGGCTTCAAACACATCAACGGGCCTCAAAAGTGGGACGCGATGTCGAAGGCCAAGTATGCCGCCGATTGGCACGCGGACGGCGCGTCCCTGGAGGAAATAACCCGGTCATTGGGCGATACCTTCAATACTGTGACTCGCTTGGTCGAAGGGTACAGGGTTTATAAGCAAGCTCTTTCGCTCGGGTTCGACCCCGAGTTGCGTACTGCACGGCGCTTTGCATTTTCGCATCTCTATACCGCCCTCACCCGCTCTTCGATAAAGCAGTGGCTCGATCTCCAGGACGGTGACTCTGCCGATCTCGTGCCGGCAAAGAACGCCGACCGGCTCCAGAAACTTATGTCTTGGCTGTATGGCCAGGGTGAACACGAGCCCGCCGTGATCCGATCACAAAACCCCGACCTTAATCGGCTTTCTGACGTGATTGGGAACGAGCGAACGCTTGAGATGCTCAACACCACTCGCAATCTCAGCATCGCCTTTGATGAGCTTGAGCCTCAGACAACGCGGCTCGAAAATGCGCTAATTCAAGCAGTCCGACATACCGAAGGCGCGGCAGCGATCGTAAGTTCTTTCGACGGACGGGCAAGCACGTATGAACTCGGGCAGCGTTTGTGGGGAGCATCGCGCGACCTATTCAAGAACTTTCGGGATAAGCGTGCGCAGCTCGAAGGCTTGGACGACGATTTGTGAGCGGCGTGCTGGTCGCGCCTGATATTCAGCGCTCTTTTTCCCTCTCTGCTGATTGGCTCGAGATTCTCGCGCTGGCCCGCCCTCATCAGTTCGCAACTGACGGGGATATCGGCACGACCAATGATATTTTGGAGGACAAGGCGGCCGTCGAAGCGGAGGATATCGACCCGAATTCACCGCCAGACGACCCTGATATCCTCAACCCGGCAACTGAGCGTGCGTTGGACGCCATCTTTGAAGAAATCGCCAATCGTAAGCGGGTCTTGGGAGATGCGTACCCCTTCGATTTGACGATCACCGAGCGTCGGTTAACTCTTTCTGTATCGTCACCTTCAACTGACGAACTCGTTAGTCAAGGTAGAGCGATATACGTTGCCTGCCTCTACATGACGGGGGTCCGGGGTGGCTTGATCGACGCCAAAGCTGCGAAGATTCAAGTTGATCCGCATATGGGCAATGTTTTCCAAATTTGCGCAACGATCGCCGCCGCCGGCTACATGAGCGGCGACGCCTACTGGTTCGGGCATCCGCGTCCCGACAAAACTCCGTTCCTTGACGCAATCAGCAAGCTCGCTGGCCTGTTGCGGCAGGGAACGCCTGCGACAGCAGCGCCGCTCGGTGAAACCATATATGCCAAGGATGGGGGCGTAGACGTGGTCGCATGGCGGGATCACCACGACGGACGCCCTGCAAAGCTGATAATGTATGGTCAGTGCGCTTCGGGAATGGATTGGGTCGGCAAGCCTGTGACCGGGAAGGTCCAGCGAATGGACGCGTATTATACTCTCACACCATCCTACCACTGGATTCCTGCTCTGCTCACACCCTTCCCGCTCTACTCGGAAAAAGAGAACTCGCATCGCCTTCGCAACGAGGAGGCGATGAATGGCTTTTATCGACAGAATGAGGCGGAAATGGGCGTGATTATTGATCGCCTACGAATTGTCCGATGGTGCGTGGAGGCGCTCCGAGACGTCCAGCCGTCGGTCAAAGACGCTGTCGACAAGCTGGGCGATCTATTCAAATGGTCGAATTCGGCTTCCGACGCAGTGAGGTTGGCAGCGTGAGCGTTGTCCATCCGCTTCATTCAATTTGCCCATATTTCGCGATGTTTCCGCCGGGTTTCGTCGAGCGCTATGTTTTGGCTTTCACTGATCCCGGTGACACCGTTTTCGACCCATTCAGTGGTCGAGGCACGACCATTTTCGAGAGCCTGCTACTTGGGCGAAAAGCGTACGGCCTGGATATAAATCCGGTTGCGGCGTGTGTCTCCGCCGCAAAAGCGGACCCCCCGACGCGCGGGTGGCTGCTAGACCGCATTAGGAACTTGGAATCACAATGCGCGGAAGCTGGCGTTGTAGAAGTGCCTACGAGTGAGTTTTTCGAGGCCTGCTACGCACCTGAGACATTGCGGCAGTTGGCCTTTCTGCGAAGTGTGCTCGATTGGCGATCGAGCAAGATCGATCGCTTCATTGCGGCGATGGCGCTCGGCTGCCTTCACGGTGAATCTCACAAATCGTTGAATTGCTTTTCAAATCGGATGCCCCGCACCATTTCCACGAAACCAGATTATTCAGTTCGCTGGTGGGCAGAAAGAAGCCTGACGGCACCTAACCGAGACGTTTTCGACATTCTTAAGCGACAGGTAGATTTTCGCTTCGCCCGCGGAACACCCGATTTGGTTGGTGAGGCACGACTTGGCGATGTGCGTGACGCCACAAAGATGTTTCGCAAGCTGCGCGGCCAAGTGAAATTGATCGTCACTTCCCCGCCTTACCTCGACACGACCGACTACGGCGAGGATCAGTGGCTTCGGCTTTGGTTTCTCGGCGGTGCGGAACGGCCAAAGGGTAGGATATTCCCGGACGCTAGGCACGGGACTTCAGCCGCTTACTGGACTTTCCTAGCAGCCGCTTGGAACGGAGTGAGCGGGTTACTGGCGCCCGATTGCACGATTGTCATCCGGATTGGCGGGATGAGTTTTGCTCCTGACGAACTGGAGAATGGCGTTCTAACGTCCCTTCGCGAGGGGCTTGGGTCGAATTCCCTCGACATAATTCAGCCGCTCGACGTGTCTGAAATAAAGAATCGGCAAACAAACGTTTTCAGGCCCGGAACGAAGGGAAAGCGCGTCGAATATGATTTCGTGGTCCGAGCGGCTTAGTCGCTAGGCTTTTCGCAGTAAGCCGACCAATCCAACATTAATTGCCGCCGCTTTTCAAAAAGATCACCGCGTCGATAAGCCGCCTCTGCCTTATTGCCGATGACATGCGCAAGCGCCATTTCGCAGACCTCGTGAGCGTATACAGTGCTCTCGGCCGCCCAATCGCGGAAGGCGGATCGGAAGCCATGGACGGTCGCATCAACGCCCATCCGGCGTAACAACATCGCCATGGCCATACTCGACAACTTACCTTCGGCCTTGCCCGGAAACAGGTGCTTTTTGCCAAGCAGTTTCGTCACCTCCAAGATGGAAATGGCACGCGTCGGCAATGGCACGCGGTGTTCTTTACCCACTTTCATGCGGCTAGCAGGGACGGTCCAGGTCGCCTCGGCAACATCCACTTCATCCCACGTCGCGCCTAATACTTCGCCAGACCGCGCGGCCGTCAATATTGTAAATTCGAGCGCCAGCGCCGCCATGGCATCCCGTTTCCTAAGCTGTGCAACGAGGGCGCCAACTTTGGCATATGGCAAGGCTTTGTGATGGCCGCGTGACAGCTTGGTCCGAGCGGGGAGGATTTGCGCGATATGGCCTCGCCACCGTGCCGGGTTCTCGCCTTCGCGGTAACCCCGCGCCTTGGCCGCGTCGAGTATGGTTTCGATACGCCCGCGCACCCGGCTGGCAGTTTCGGGCTTGGTCTTCCAGATCGGTTCAAGAATTTGCAGGACTTGCGCCGTGGCAACATCAGCCACCGACAAATCACCGATATTAGGATAGACATACCTGTCCAAGGTGCTGCGCCATTGTTGGCGGTGCTTTTTATTACGCCAGCTACCTTCATAAGCGGCCATATAAGCCTCAGCCACGTCCCTGAAGCTAATTCCGGCCGCTATGGCCGCCTGAGCGGCCGCAAGAGTTCGTTCGGTCTCCCTGTGGCGCTCAGCAAGCGGATCGATGCCCACCTTAACCTTTAACCGCAAAGCACTGGCCCTGTCCCGCGCCGCTGCGAGCGAGACTTTCTCAGGACCGGCCGCCGGGCCTAAACCAATGTCTCGCGCCTTGCCCTTGAGCATGAAGCGATAGACCCAAGAGCGCGCGCCGGTTTGCTTAACCAGCAAGTGCAGCCCGCCGCCGTCAGCATGGCGACCGGGATTTGCGGCTTTCACTGCCAACGGTGTCAAGGCATTGCTGAGTTTCTTAGGCACCCGCTGAAACCCCCATTCCCATAACCGCTCCCCGATAATAAGGCGGTTTTAGGGGAACACAAGGGAACGCAAGCGGACGGTCAGTTGAATGAAGCCGACGAAAAAGCGGATTTCTAGGGGGATCGCGGCCGCTCCAAGGACGGCATGGAACGGTAGTTAGTCGGACACCCTGTCCGCCATCAACCCATTTGCGTGTCGGCGTCTTCCTCGGGAATGGCTTCGCCACGCTGCCGCTTGCGATCGTCCGAATTGAACTCACGCTTGGCTTTCGCACGACGCCCGGGCGCGCCAGGACTCGCGGGTGCCTGCAAGCTCGGGTTCGTACTGGCATCGAACAGGGCGCACTGATCTTCGATCTCGTATTCCATCGCCGCCTCTCCTCCCCTCATCAACGCCATCCGAGGGTAGCGGTTCCTGCCGGCTTAGTGCCCCGTTTCCAGCGCTTTACCGCGTCAGATGTGGAGCGCGCGGCCATACGCCGCGAGCACCGATTCGTGCATCATCTCGCTCAGCGTCGGATGCGGGAAAACGGTTTGCATCAGCTCGGCCTCGGTCGTCTCGAGCACTTTGCCGATGGTGTAGCCCTGGATCAGCTCGGTCACTTCGGCGCCGATCATGTGCGCGCCGAGCATCTCGCCGGTCGCGGCGTCGAACACCGTCTTGATAAACCCTTCCGCCTCGCCCAGCGCGATCGCCTTGCCGTTGCCGATGAACGGGAAAGTCCCGGCCTTGACGGCGTGGCCCGCCTCCTTGGCCTTGGCTTCGGTCAGGCCCACGCTGGCGATCTGCGGGTGGCAATAGGTGCACCCGGGAATCGCGTTGCGGTCGAGCGGATGCGGGTGGACTTCGCTGTTGCCGAGTTGCTGCGCAATCGCCTCGGCGGCGGTGACGCCTTCGTGGCTCGCCTTGTGCGCCAGCCACGGGCCGGGGGTGCAATCGCCGATCGCCCACAGGCCCTTGGCCGCGGTCCGGCCATAGGGATCGATCTGGATGAACCCGCGATCGAGCTTTGCCCCGGCTTTTTCGAGTCCGAGATCCTCGGTATTCGCAACGATGCCGATGGCGACGATGACGTGGCTGAATTCGCTGCTCCCGACTTTGCCGTCCTTGCCCTTGATCTGCGCCGAGACGCCATTCGGCCCGACCTTCAATGCCTCGAGCGCGGCGCCAGTGCGGATGGTCATGCCCTGCTTGGTGAGCGACTTTTCAAGAAATGCCGAGACGTCAGCGTCTTCCACTGGGACGACCCGGTCGAGCATCTCGATAACCGTAACATCCGCCCCCAGATCGTTGTAGAAGCTGGCAAATTCAATCCCGATCGCCCCACTGCCGATGACCAGCAGCTTGCTCGGCATCTCGGGCGGGGTCATCGCATGGCGGTACGTCCACACCCGCTTGCCGTCGGCCGGAGCGAACGGCAGATCGCGCGCCCGCGCTCCGGTCGCGACGATCACGTGTTTGGCGGCGAGCTGTTCTTCGCCCTTCTCTCCTTTGACGGTCAGGCTGGTCGGCCCGGTCAGCGTGCCGGTGCCCAGGTGCACGGCGATCTTGTTCTTCTTCATCAAGTGCGTGACGCCCTGGTTGAGCTGCTTGGCCACGCCGCGGCTGCGCTTCACGACAGCCGCAAGATCGGCGGTTATCTCCTTGGCAGCCAAGCCATAATCCGCGGCGTGCTGCATGTAGTGAAAGATCTCGGCCGAACGCAGCAGGGCCTTGGTCGGGATGCAGCCCCAATTGAGGCAGATCCCGCCGAGCAGCTCGCGCTCGACGATCGCGGTCTTGAGCCCCAGTTGCGCGCAGCGGATCGCCGCGACATAGCCGCCCGGCCCCGATCCCAGGACGACGACATCGTATTGTTCAGCCATGATGTGCTCCGGAAATAAGCAGGACCGGCGGGACCAGCAGGATCGAGAGGGCGGACGCCCAGCGGGCCCAGACAGGGCGCGACGCGAGGCAAAAGCCGATCGCACCGAGTGAGGTGAGTAGGGGCACCACGAACAGCGCGAGCACGATCAGCGCATGACCATCGCGGCCCCCGCCCAGTACCACGCCCGCCATCCATTCGACTGTCAGCGCCAGGATAATCGCGCAGACGACCGCGAACACCAGGCCGACGTCCGCGAACTTGCGGCGTTGGGCGGCGGGCGGGGCTTCGATCGCGTCCGCCATCATGCGTCCACCGCGCGCGGCTTGTTGGCGTCGTCGACCGCGACGAAAGTGAATTTGGCTTCGGTCACCTTGACTTCGGTTTCCTCGCTGCGGTGGCGGCGCCACGCCTCCACTGCGATGACCATGCTGGTACGGCCGACTTTCTCAATGTGGGTATAGACCGAGACTTCGTCACCGATCTTGACGGGCGCGTGGAACTGCATCCCGTCCATCGCCACCGTCACCGTCCGCCCCTTGGCCCGGCGTGCTGCGGTGAGCCCGCAGGCCGAATCCATCAGGCTCATAAGCCACCCGCCGAAGATGTCGCCATAGGCATTGGCATCAGCCGGCATCGCGGTGACACGGATCGCGGGGTCGCGGTGATCGCTCATGTCGTCGACCCGCACGGCGACGCGGAAAGGTGACACAGTGTCACCCATGACAACCCCATATTCAGATTGTTAATCAAGGGGTTACTGTCCTTTTGGGAGGGTGACACTCTACTGAGGTCGCGCGTCCCGCATGCGTAATTGCCTTGCTCACCATCACGCCCGCCGTGCCACAGCGCGACCGCTGTAGGAAAGCGCTATCAAGCCACCAGCCCCAGCGGCGCCTCGCACAAGTCCTTGAAGGCCTTCATCAGCTGGGCGCCGTCGGCGCCATCGATGGCGCGGTGGTCGAAGCTGCCGGTGGCGGTCATGACGGTCGCGATCTGGAGCGAATCCTCGACCACATAAGGCCGCTTCTCGCCCGCGCCGATCGCCATGATCATCGCCTGCGGTGGATTGATGATAGCCTCGAACTGCTTGATCCCGAACATGCCCATGTTGCTGAGGCTGGCGGTGCCACCCTGGTACTCGCTCGGCGCCAGCTTGCCCTCGCGGGCGCGGCTGGCGAGGTCCTTCATCTCGCGGCTGATCGCACTGACCGCCTTGTTGCCGGCATCGACCACGATGGGGGTGATGAGCCCGCCCTCGATCGACACCGCGACGGCGATGTCGGCACGCGTGAACTTGAGTAGCGTGTCGCCCGCGAACTGGACGTTGCACGCCGGGATCGCCAGCAGCGACTTGGCGAGCGCCTTGATCAGCAAGTCGTTGACCGACAGCTTGACGCCCTGGCTTTCGAGCGCGGCGTTGAGCTCGCCGCGCAGTTTGAGCAGCGCGTCGAGCCGGATATCGACCGTCAGGTAGATGTGCGGCACGGTCTGCTTCGATTCGGACAGCCGGCGCGCGATCGTCTTGCGCATGCCGCTGAGCTTTTCCTCGATGTGCGGGATACCGAATTCCTGCGCGGCAACCGGGGCCGCGGCCAGCGCCGCGCGACCTTGGACAGGTTCCGGGCGAGCGGCGGTCGGCACTGCTGTTCCCGGCGAGGCGCCTTCGATATCCGCCCGCACGATCCGGCCGTTGGGCCCGCTGCCGGTCACGTTCGTCAGATCGAGACCTTTGTCGGCGGCGATACGCTTGGCCAGCGGCGAGGCGATCACCCGTGAGCCGTCGGCGGTCTTGGCCATAGCCGGTGCGGGCGTCGGCTTGGCCTCCTGCGTCGTCACGATGGAGGCCGGGATCTCTTTCGCCTGAACCGGAGGTTGCGGGTCTCTGCCCGAGGCTCCGGCATTCGCCGGGGTGACGGGTTGGGCGGCCCCGCCCGCGCTCTTGGCGCTCGCCAGTTCCTCGCCCTCTTCGGCCAGGGTCGCTATCACGGTGCCGACTTTGACGCCTTCGGTCCCTTCAGCGACTTCGATGGCGGCAATCGTGCCTTCGTCGACCGCCTCGAACTCCATCGTCGCCTTGTCGGTTTCGATCTCCGCCATGATGTCGCCCGAGCTGACTTTGTCGCCGACCTTGACCAGCCATTTCGACAGCGTTCCTTCTTCCATCGTCGGCGACAGGGCGGGCATCTTGATGGCGATCGGCATGGCGGGTCGCTCTATCCTCTCAGCGGCGTGTTTGGACCGTCTCTGACCACTTTGCCGGGGGCAAGCAAGGTTCTTGCGCGGCCCTTGCGCGGCTGGGCCATTGGTCCGATATCCCGCGCGGGGGGAAGCGAAGCGATGCGGGTCTATCTGGTCGTGATCGACGAGAGCCAGGAAGCGCACGGCGCGTTGCGGTTCGCCGCGCGCCGAGCGATCGATACCGGCGGCGCCGTGCACATCCTCGCGCTCGTCCCGCGCCAGGCGTTCAGCGCCTTCGGCAGCGTTCAGGCGACCATCGAGGAAGAGGCGCGCGACCGGGCGGAAATTCTCGCCAGCAGCGCCGCGGGCGAGCTGATGGCCGACAGCGGCCAGCTGCCGCAGATCACCGTCAGGGTGGGCGACGGCAAGGCGGTGATCGATGAATACCTGACGGAACATCCCGAAGTCGCCGCGCTAGTGCTGGGTGCCGCGGCGGAAGGCAATCCGGGGCCGCTGGTGTCGCACTTCTCGGCCTGCGCCGGCTCGCTGCCGTGCCCCTTGTTCATCGTTCCGGGCGGGCTGACGAGCGCGGAGATCGACCGGGTCAGTTGATCATCCCCGGAACGGGGAGGATTTACTTTCGCCGACCCTGATGCCGGATGTTGCCCGGCCGGCCACGCTTGCCCGGCTCGTAGTTACCGGTCCGCTTGGGCTTTACCTGCGGGCGCGCCCCGCGCGGTTCGACTCGCTGGCCCTCACTGTCGGGCACTTGGAACTTGAGTGCGCCGGTCAGCGGATTGGCCTCCGCCAGCTTGAGGTCGAGCGTATCGCCGACTTTGTAGCGGGTCCCGCTGTGCTCACCGACCAGCGCCTGCGCGGCTTCCTCGTGGCGGAAATATTCGCGCCCCAGCGACGACACCGGGACCAGCCCGTCACCCCCCAGGCCGATGATAGTGGCGAAGAAGCCAAACTTCTGGACCCCGGTAATCCGCATCGGGAACGTCTCTCCGACGCGGGCGGACAGCCACGCCGCAACGTAGCGGTCGATGGTATCGCGCTCGGCCTCCATGGCGCGCCGCTCGGTCAGGCTGATCACATCGGTGATCTTCGACAAGTCGGCCGTGTCCTGCTCCGACAAGCCGCTTTTCGCGGGCAGCTTGCCGGCGGGTGCGGGCTGCTCGAAGTGAAACGCGTCGACCAGCGCGCGGTGGACCAGCAAGTCGGCATAGCGGCGGATCGGAGAAGTGAAGTGGGCGTAGGAGCCGAGCGCGAGGCCGAAGTGCCCGGCGTTGCGCGGGCCGTAGTAAGCCTGCGTCTGGCTGCGCAGCACTGCTTCCATCACCAGCGCCTTCTCGCCCGCGTCGGATACGTCCTTGATCATCCGGTTGAACAGCCCGGGCGTGACCACCTGGCCGAGCGCGAGCTTCTTGCCGATCGAATCGAAATAATCGCGCAGCACGATCAGCTTCTCGCGCGTCGGCGGTTCGTGCACACGGTAGACCACCGGGCTGGCCTTGCTTTCGAGCGCCTTGGCCGCGGCGACGTTGGCGGCGATCATGAAGTCTTCGACTACGCGGTGAGCGTCGAGCCGCGCGCGGATCGCGATCTCCGTGATGCGGCCGTGTTCGTCGAGCATGACCCGGCGTTCGGGCAGATCGAGGTCGAGCGGGTCACGCGCGGTGCGCGCGGCGTTGAGCACGCGCCACGCGGCCCACAAATTCACCAGCGTGGCGGGCGCAGAGCCAGCGTCGATGCTCGCCTGCGCGTCCTCATACGCGAGCACTTCGGCGATGCGGACCAGCGCGCGGCTGAATCGCCAGGCGGTGACCCGGCCGTGTGAGTCGATGGTCAGATGGCACGCCATCGCCGCGCGATCCTCTCCGGTCTTGAGCGAGCACACGTCGCTGCTCAGCACGTGCGGCAGCATCGGCACCACGCGGTCGGGGAAATAGGCGGAATTGCCGCGCTTGCGCGCTTCCTTGTCGACCGCCCCGCCGGGGCGGACATAGAAGCTGACGTCGGCGATCGCGACCACCGCGCGAAAGCCGCCTTCTCCGTCGGGCTCGGCCCAGATCGCATCGTCATGGTCGCGGGCGTCGGCCGGGTCGATCGCGACGATTGGCAGGTGGCGCAAGTCCTCGCGGTGGTCCTCGCTGAGCGGCAGTTCGGCGGCGAGCTCGGCTTCGGCCAGCGCGTCCTCGCTGAACACGTTGGGGATGCCGTACTTGTGAATCGCGATCAGGCTGTAGCTGCGCGGCGCCAGCGGATCGCCCAGCACTTCGACCACCTTGACCCCGGAGCGCGGCGACTTGCCCGCCGGTTCGGCGAGCACCAGCTGGCCCGCTTGCGCCCCGCCCAGGTCGGCGATCGGCGAAGACTGGCGAACGCGCTTGTCGACCGGCGCGAGCCAGCCCTTGCCCGAGCCGTCGAGCTCGACCACGCCGAGCAGACTTTCGCCCAGCGACGGCAGCTTCTTCATCGGGTGCGCGGTCCAGCCGCGGCCGGTTTCCTCGGTGCGCGCGAGGACCCGGTCGCCGACCTTGACCGCGGCCACCTTCTTGCTCTCGATCAGCCGCACCCGCGGCGGCGGCACCGCGTCATCGGGCTGCCAGGTGTCGGGGACTGCGATCGCCTCGCCCTCGTCAATCTCGACCACCCGCAGCACGGTGACCTTGGGGACGCCGCCCATCTTGTGGAAGGCGCTTTTCTGGCCGTCGATCAGGCCTTCTTCGGCCATGTCCTTGAGCAATCGCTTGAGCGCGATCTTCTCCTGCCCCTTGAGCCCGAATTCGCGCGCAATCTCGCGCTTGCCCGCCGCGGTATCGGCGGACTGGATGAATTCGAGGATCTGCTCGCGCGACGGCAGGCCGGATTCGCGGCGATAAGGGGAAGGCATTGGTCGGCTATGGTGGCCAGCCCATCGAAATGCAATTCACTGGCGGGAACCGCCCGCCGTGCTTAACGGGGCGGAGACGCAAACTGGTTTGACAGGATACTAGATGAACAAACTGATCGCGGGCGGCCTGCTCGCCGCTACGTCGCTGTCGGGTGGATCCGCGCAGGCCGCGGAACTGTTCGCCACGATGGGCCCGATCCTCGCCAGCGCGCCCGATGCCGCCACGCTCACCGCGCAATGCGACCGCTACATGGCGGAGATCGAGCGCCGCCAGGTCGAGCTGGAGAGCGAGCGCGGCGCGGCGACAATGGCGCGCACGCTGACCCGCTTTGACCAACTCAACGCGCTGCTGTCGGCCGGGTACAGCGACTTCGGACTGTATCAGGAAGTCATGGCCGACCAGGCACGGCGCGACGCCGGAGCCAATTGCCAGGTCCGCCTGGCGACTCTCGATAGCAAGATCAGCTTGTCCCGCCCGCTCTACGACCGCTTGAAGGCGATCCCGGCCAGCGGCGCGGATGCCCCGACCAAGCTGTACCTGACGCGCACGCTCGAAGAGTTCGAACGTTCGGGCGTCGCGCTCGATGCGGGCAAGCGCGCGCAAGTCCAGCAACTTAACGAAGAGCTCGCCAAGCTGGGCACGCAATTCGACGACAACGTCGCCAACGGGCGCAAAGTCGTCAGGGCTCAGCTCGATGAACTGGCGGGCGTGCCGGCCGACTTTATCGCCGCGCACAAGCCGGGGCCGGACGGGTTGATCGAAATCTCGACCGATACCCCAGATTATACCCCGGTCATGAATTACGCCGAAAGCGACGCGCTGCGGCGTCGGCTTTCCGAGGCTTACAACCAGCGTGCCTATCCTCAGAACGATGCCGTGCTGCGGCAGATATTCACCAAGCGGCAGCAACTCGCCACGCTGCTCGGGCGGCCGAATTACGCGTCGCTGGTCCTCGAAAACAAGATGGTCGACAGCCCGGCTAAAGTGCAGCAGCTGCTCGACGACATGTCGGCCGCGGCGCGCCCCGCAGCGGACCGCGATTATGCCAAGATGCTGCGCGTCCTGCGCGAGCTCAAACCGGGCGCGCAGCAGGTCGAGTTCTGGCAGAACGGCTGGCT
>JBDSUJ010000075.1:0-3660 GCA_039927815.1 Croceibacterium sp.
CTGGGTTCGAACCAGCGACCTACTGATTAAAAGTCAGTTGCTCTACCGACTGAGCTAAGGGCCCGAAGCGTGATGCCTCTGGCGGGTCACCTACGGAGGGGGCGGGGGCGGGTCAACCGGGCGTGGAGGTGGCGCACGCTCAGGCGGGTCAGCGGATCGCGCCACTGGCCCGCAATCGCCACCGCGGGCCTGAGCACGAAATTGCGGGTCCGGAACAGCGGGTGCGGGATGATCAGGCCGGGCGCGGCGAACGCGCCGCCGCTCCACAGCACGATGTCGAGGTCGAGGACCCGCGCCGCCCACCGCGGGCCGCCTGGCCGCCGGCCGAAGTACCGCTCGATCCGCTTGAGGCGCTTGAGCAGCGCGCGCGGCTTGAGCCGGGTCGCGATCACCGCCGCGCCATTGGCATAGCGGCGCTGTGACGGGCCGACCGGCACGCTCTCGATAACTGGCGAGGCGGCCACGAGAGTGAGCTTCTTGCGGTCGAGCGCGGCACAGGCCGCCGCCAGCACCGCGCGCGGGGCGCCGAACCGCGGATGGCGCCGGTTGGAGCCGAGCGCGATCAGATAGACCTGCTTCAGATATCCTCGCAGATCCGCGCGTAGAGCTGCGGGCGGCGGTCGCGGAAGAATCCCATGCTGGCGCGGTGGCGCGCGGCCTGCGCGAGGTCGAGCTCGGCCACCAGCACGCCGGTCTCGTCGCGCTCGTAGTTGGCCACCAGGTCGCCCCACTCGTCGGTGATGAAGCTGTGGCCGTAGAACGTCTGTCCGCCTTCGCAGCCGATCCGGTTGGCGGCGATGACCGGCATACAGTTGCTGACCGCGTGGCCCTGCATCGCCCGGCGCCACATCCGGCTGGTGTCGAACTCGGCGTCCTGCGGCTCGGACCCAATGGCGGTGGGATAAAACAGCAGCTCGGCGCCCATCAGCGCCATCACCCGCGCGCTTTCGGGATACCACTGGTCCCAGCAAATGCCGACGCCGATGCGCGTGCCGGCCACCGGCCACACCTTGAACCCGGTGTTGCCGGGGCGGAAATAGAACTTCTCCTCGTAGCCCGGGCCGTCGGGTATATGGCTTTTACGGTACGTTCCGAGGATCTCGCCGCCGGCGTCGATCATCGCCAGGGTGTTGTAGTAGTGCTGGCCATCCTTCTCGAAGAAGCTGGTCGGGATCGCGATCCTGAGCGTGTGGGCGAGGCGCTGCATCGCCAGCACCGAGGGGTGTTCGGCCGTCGGCTTCGCCAGTGCCCAGAACCGGTCGTGCTCCTCGCGGCAGAAATAGCCGCCGCTGAACAGCTCGGGCGGCAGGACGATCCGCGCGCCCCGGTCGGCGGCCTGTTCGACCAACGCCGAGACGGCGGCGATATTGTCCGCCTCCGCGTCGAGGTTGAGGTGCAATTGCAGCGCGGCGACCGTGATCTTCATGACGCCGCTATCTAGCCTGCCGGCGCAGGGTGACAAGCGCGGGCTCGCTCCCCATCTGGCGGGCAAAGGAGAGTGGCATGACACAGCAAGCGGCGATCGTGGCAGGGGGATGCTTCTGGTGCACCGAAGCGGTGTTCCGCGACGTGATCGGCGTCAGCCAGGTTGAGAGCGGGTACATCGGCGGGTACGATCCGAGCCCGACGTACAAGGCGGTGTGCGGCGGCCGCACCGGCCACGCCGAGGCAATCCGGGTGACGTACGACACCGCGACCATCACCGAGGGCGAGATCCTCGACGTGTTCCTCGGCACGCACGATCCGACCCAGCTCAACCGCCAGGGCAACGATGTCGGCACGCAGTACCGCAGCGCGATCTTCGTCGCGGACGAAGCGCAACGGGCCGAAGCGCAGGCCGCCATCGCGCGCTGGAATGCCGAGCATGCCGGGCAGGCCGCCGTCACCACCATCGAGGGCCCGGCCGAGTGGTATCCGGCCGAGGATTATCACCAGGAGTACTGGGACGGCGAAGGCCAGCGCAATCCCTATTGCCTGGCAACGATCCCGCCCAAGCTGCTCAAGTTGCGCAAGAGCTTCCAGAGCAAGGTGAAGGCGTGAGCCTTGCCTTGCAAGGCGCTTTCGCCTAACGGGCCCGCTTCCCACGCTGACAGCTCGGGATTCCACGCGGGAGGCAGCCTTCGGGACGCCGCTATCACCGCTTACCATGAGGTCCTGCTCACGCCGGGCCGACAGTGAGAAAGGAGGCCAGTGATGGCCAAGAAGATCGAAGCCTATATCAAGTTACAGGTGCCCGCAGGGGCCGCTAATCCCAGCCCTCCGATCGGGCCGGCGCTGGGTCAGCGCGGCGTCAACATCATGGAATTTTGCAAGGCGTTCAACGCGTCTACGCAGGAGATGGAAAAGGGCATGCCGATCCCGACGGTGATCACCGTCTACGCCGATCGCAGCTTCACCTTCGTGACCAAGACCCCGCCCGCCAGCTTCCTGATCAAGAAGGCGCTCGGGCTGAAGTCGGGTTCGAAGGAGCCGAGCAAGATTTCCGCCGGCACCATCACGCGCGGTCAGCTGCGCGATATCGCCGAAGCGAAGATGAAGGACCTCAACGCGGCCGACCTCGACCAGGCGACCAAGATCATCGAGGGCTCCGCGCGCTCGATGGGCGTGCAAGTGGTGGAGGGTTGATCCGATGGCCAAGCTGACCAAGAAGCAGAAGCTCCTCGCCGACAAGGTCGATGTCGAGAAGTTCTACGGCTTTGACGAGGCGCTCGCCTTGCTCAAGGACGTCGCCAGCAAGAAGTTCGACGAGACCATCGAAGTCGCGCTCAACCTCGGCGTCGATCCGCGCCATGCGGACCAGATGGTCCGCGGCATGGTCTCGCTCCCCGCGGGCACCGGCAAGGCGATGAAAGTCGCGGTGTTCGCCAAGGGTGACAAGGCGGATGAGGCGCTCAAGGCCGGGGCCGACAAGGTCGGGGCCGAGGACCTGATGGAAGACATGCAGGCGGGTAACCTCGATTACGACCGCGTCATCGCCACGCCCGACATGATGGGTGTGGTCGGGCGGCTCGGCAAACTGCTCGGGCCCAAGGGCCTGATGCCCAACCCCAAGCTCGGCACGGTCACCCCCAACGTGGGCCAGGCGGTCAAGGACGCCAAGGGCGGCCAGGTCGAATTCCGGGTCGAGAAGCAGGGCATTATCCACTCGGGTATTGGCAAGGTCAGCTTCACCGACGCCCAGCTCAAGCAAAACTTCGAAGCGTTCACCGACGCGATCGTCAAGGCCAAGCCGGCCGGCGCGAAGGGCAAGTACCTTCAGAAGGTCTCGCTCACTTCGAGCATGGGCCCGGGGCTGAAGATCGATACCGCCGAGGTCGAGGGCATCGCGTAAGCGCTGCGTTCCTGGCCAAGGCACAAAGGGGCTGGCGGAGCGATCCGCCGGCCTTTTTTTGCTGTTTTCGTGGGGTCGACCGCCGAGCTCTAACCGATGTTCGCGGCGCTCGCTGAGGCCGATGCCTGCGCCCAGTCCGACACGCCCGTGATATCGACTTGGCAAATCGGTCTTTGCGATGCACACGCATGTCCAAAATAAAAGCGGGACTTAAAGTCCTGCCTGAGGGGACAACGTCATGCGCCTGCGATCGCGCCTACTCCGTGTTGTTTTGCTGCTGCCCGCGTCGCTCTGGCTGGGCACAGCGGCTGGCGCCGAGGCTCCCGACC
>JBDSUJ010000076.1:0-94176 GCA_039927815.1 Croceibacterium sp.
ACGATGCATGGCGCCCGGATGCGGCGCCGAGCACCGCGGCCATCCTGGAGATTGTCGAGGCGAATGCGGCGACCGCGCGGAGCTCGATCCAGCACCTGGTCAAGAACCTCCCCCGCCGTCGTTCGGCGAGCCCGGCCGACACCGCGCTTGATGGTGCGATCGCGACGCCGCGCGGGCAGTGGGATCCGGCGACGCGCGTGCGGCTGGACGCGGTGGCTCGACGCATCCTGCGCCAGACGCCAGGCGGCTGACGCGTTGCCCTGGCCGAGGCGACGGCTTGCAAATCCCCGACCTGTGTCTCAAAGTCCTGTGCCATGACCGCCAAGCCTTCGTCTTTAACGGAATTTTTGCCGTATCAGCTGTCCGTCACCTCCAACGCGGTGAGCGGGCGTATTGCGCTGGAATACCGCCAGCGGTTCGGCCTCAGCATCCCCGAGTGGCGGGTGATGGCGGTGCTGGGCGATTCCGGGCCGCGCACCCAGCGTGAGCTGACCCGCCTCACCCTGATGGACAAAGTGGCGGTAAACCGCGCCTGCAAGGTGCTCGAGGAACGTGGGCTGGGTGCGCGTCAACCCAATGCGCAGGACGGCCGTTCGCATCTCCTGCGGCTGACCGAGAGCGGCACCGCCATGCGCGCGCAAATCATGCCGCTGGCGCTGGAGATGGAGCGGCGGTTGTTTGCAGCCTTCAGTCCGGACGATCTGGACCGGTTCCGGGACTTGCTGACGCGCGTGCGGGACGAGGTCGACGATCTCGACGCCGACGATATCGACAGCGGCAACTTCGGTGTGAATTAGCCGCGCGCCGGCCGCTCGGCCGGCCCGCGCCCCATTATTCGCTGTCGGCGCTATTTGGGGGTGACCGCGCCACCCGGTGCGAACGCGTCGGCGATCGAGCATGCGGCGGGTCCGAGGATGACGATAAACAGGACCGGCAGGATGAACAGGATCAGCGGCACCGTCATGATCGCGGGCAGCCGCGCGGCTTTCTCCTCGGCCCGCATCATGCGTTCGTTACGGAACTCGGCGGACAGCATCCGCAGCGCCGAGGCCAGCGGAGTGCCGTAGCGTTCGGTCTGGATCATGGTGGTGACCACGCCCTTCACCGCGTCGAGATTGACCCGGTAGGCGAAGTTTTCGAACGCCTGGCGGCGCTCGGTCAGGAACGCCAGTTCGATCGCGGTGAGCGCGAATTCGTCGCCCAGCTCGGGATAGGCGCGCCCCAGTTCCTTGGCGACGCGGTTGAACGCGGAATCCACCGTCAGGCCGGCCTCGGCGCAGATCACCAGCAGATCGAGCGCGTCCGGCAGGCCCTTGCGGATCGCATCGGTGCGCTTCTTGGACTTGTTCTTGAGGTACAGTTCGGGAAATTTATAGCCGAACACAACCAGTGCGGCGAATGCGCCAAAGCGTTTGAAACTGCCCCACAGCGGGAAAAAATCGACCCAGTAGATCATGACCACGGCAATGAAGCCCAGCAAGATTGGCAGCACCATGCGCGCGAAAATGACCGCGACCGCCAGTTCCTTGTTGCGGATGCCGGCCTGAGCCAGCTTCTGCTGGATCACCTTGACCTGGCTCTCCTGCAACACTTTCATGTTGGCGAGCGCGTCCTTCATCTTGTCGGTCGTGTCGTTGCGGCGAACCAGGCTCTGGCGCTTGCGGGCGCTCTGCTTGATGATACCGGCCTTGAGCTCTTCGCGTCGGGCGGTCAGCGCTTTGACCCGCTTGGCCATCGGATCCTTGACCGTGACCGCGGCATAGATCGCCAGCACCATGGCGGCGGCAGCGATGCCGGCCATGATGGTTCCGACGAAGATGACGTCGATCCCGAGGAGCGTGGGTCCGTGTTGAGCGATCATGACAAGTGGCCCCTAGATCTCGAAGCTGACCATCTTGGCCATGATGAACGCGCCCAGGCCCATCCACACCAGACCGCCCAGGCCAGTCGCGATCAGCCGTTCGTCGATGAAGAATTTGCCGATATACTTGGGATTGATCCACATGATCATGCCGAACACGAGGAAGGGCAACGCGCCGACGATATAGGCGGACGCTTTCGACTCCGAGCTCATCGCGCGGATCTTGAGCTTCATCTGCGCGCGCTTGCGCAGCACGTCGGACAGATTGGAGAGTGTTTCTGCCAGGTTGCCGCCGGTCTCGCGCTGGATCGCCAGCGTGATGACGAAGAACTGAAATTCCGGAGTCGCGAGCTTGTCGGCGGTGACCTGGAGCGCTTCTTCCATCGTGCGGCCGATTTTCATGCGCTCGACAACTGCCCGGAATTCCTCGCCGACCGGTCCAGAAACTTCCTGAGCCACGACGCCCAGCGTTTCGGCAACCGGCAAGCCGGACCGCAGTCCGCGGACGAGCAGTTCGATGCCGTCGGGGAACTTCGCGGTAAAGGCATTGACCCGCCGGTTGATGAAGCGGCGGACCATGAAGTGGGGAATGCCGGCACCGGCGAAGGCGCCCAGGCCAAGCGACAACAGCAGTGCGCCGGTCTTGATATAGAGCAGCAGCGCAAACGCCAGCCCGATGCCGAGCGAGACGTAGAGATACTGCGACAAGGTCCAGTTCTTGCCGGTGCGCTGCAAGCGGACCTGCAGCGCCTCGACCCGCGAGCCTGGGCCGGCGACTTTGTGGAACTTCGGCTTGCGCGCGGCGATCGCCTTCTTGAGCTGCGAGTCAACGCGTGCGGTGGTGCTTTCGGAGTGGCGATAGCGCACGGCCTGCAGCCGGCGCTGGCTTTCCTTGGCCGGCGACTTGCCGGTCATCAGCACATAGCCGATGATCAGCAGCGCCGTCAGGCCGCCGGCGATCAGCACTAGCTGGATGATGCTCATGTCTTCGCCTTCGCTGGTCCCGCGCTTTTAAGATCAAGTGAGGCGGGCAGCGCGTGGACCGCCCGCTTCCAATGGGTCAGGCGGCCTCGGCTTGCTTGGCCGGAACGCTCTTGTCCTTCTTCGCCAGGAGCGACTTCAGATCGAGCTTGCCGAGCAGCGAGGTGCTCGCGCCAGCCTGACCGAGGTCGACGGCGTCTTCCTCTCCGGTGCCCAGGATCGCCTTAGCGATGTCGCGCATGGCAATGCCGGCCTTGGCCGTGCGGTTGGCATCGGCGAACGTCTGGCCCAGCTTGGCCGCGTTGGCGGCAGCCTTCTGGTCGAACGGGACCATGTAGTTGATCTTCCGCTCGATCGACGCCTCGAAGTCGGACTTACTGATTTCGGCCATCCCGGTCTGCACTTTGTTGGCCACGATCAGCGGCTGCGATTGCGGCGCATTGGTCTTGAGCCATGACAGGATGCGGATGGTGTCGCGCGCCGAAGCCAGCGTCATCTCGGTCACCAGCACGACCACGTTCACTTCGGCCAGCAAGTGGGGGAAGTTGATCAGCATGTTGCGCGGCAGGTCGATGACGGTCATTTCGAACGCCTGGCGGAATTCCTCCTCGAGCTGCACGAAGGCCGATCCGTCGGTCATCAGCGGCGAGTTGATCGGCGCCTCCGCCGACAAGATCGCCAGGTTGTCGTTCGCGCGGATCATCGCACGTTCGATGAACAGACCGTCGATGCGGCTCGGGTTGTCGATCGCGTCGGTCAGGCCGCGGCCCGGCTCGAGATCGAGGCTGAGTGCCCCCGTCCCGAAGTGGATGTCGAGGTCGAGCAGCGCGGTCGAGCGCTTGTGGTCGGCGCTGAAAAGCCACGCGAGCGAAGTTGCCAGCGTCGAGGCCCCGACGCCCCCGCGAGTTCCGACAACCGCGGTTGCGACGTGCTTCTTGCCCGCCTCGCCATCGTTTGCCCGCGGCGCGGAAAACACCGCCTGTGCCTGGGTCAGCGAATCGCGCAACTGCGACGTGGAGAGCGGCTTGAGCAGGTAATCGTGAATGCCGCTGGCGAGCAGGTCGCGATACAGCCGCACGTCGTTGACCTGCCCGGCGGCGATGACCACCGTGCCCGGTTCGCAAACTTCGGCGAGGGCATTGATGTCGTTGAGCGGGTCGCCGCTTTCCGATAGGTCGACCAGCAGGATCGCGGGACTGGCGGAGATCGACAGCGACTGGACCGCGTTGCGCAATCCGCCCTTGTTGCACTTCTCCGGCTGCCAGCCCATTTCGATCACCACCGGGCGCAGCACGTCGAGCGCGGTTTCGTCGCAGATGAAAGCGGCGAAGGGATCACGATTGCCCAGAGGGCCGGGTTTCCAAGGCGCGTTCATGCGATTACTTCCCCGATTGTGTGCTGATGGCGGGCAGTCCGGCCTTCCCGGTCGGGATGGCCGCGCGATAGGTCTCGATAGCTTTACTCGAGCTCATGACCACCGTTTCGCCGGTCCCTTGGGCACCGTGGAGCAAGTGCTCCGGATCGGCGACCATCGAGGCGTAGTTGCCGTTGACCGCGCAGCCGTAGCCATCGCTGGTCGCGTTCTCGAGCGTGGTTATGTAATGGTCGCTCCAGTCGGGACAGCCCGGAACCGAAGCCCGCGCGCGGGTGATGACCACGCGAACGATGCCGGGCTGGACGAACCCTTCGGTCACCGGGGCGCCGTCTGACAGGAGCATGCCGTAGCGGCCGGCAATGCCCGCCACGTCGTCACGCGCCCGGCTGTTGGCCATTCCGCCGTCGACGGCGATGCGATCGCCATAGCGCAAGTGCATGGTCTCGAACCAGTCTGCCAGCCGGCGTTGCTCCGAGATCGGCACGGTGCCGCCCGGGGCATTGAGGTCGAACGTGAAGTTGCGATGTTCGACCACCGGCTGGTTGACGCTGTACAGCGAGCGGTTGTTGGGCAAGTCGCCACATGCGGTGAGCCCGGTCGAACAGGCGATCGCGACAGCGAGCGCGATTTTGCTGCGGTTGGTCATTGAAATCACCTTTCTCACCGGAGGCTGAAGCCAGGGGCCGGGGCAATCGCCACGGCGCGCTGCTTATCGGCATCCTGACGCGGTGCCGTCGGCGTGTTCATGCCGACCTGCGGCGCTGCCGGGATACTCTCCCCTGACCGGGGCATCGGGCGCTGCGCGCCGCTGACGCCGGCATTGTCCTTGTTCAAAAGCCACGCCGAGGCGGCGTCGGGCGATTGGAACCCGTCGGTCGGCAGGTGGATCTCGCTGTCGTCGACCGGATTCACGAGATAGGGGGTGACCACGATCACCAGCTCGGTCTGGCCCTTGCGGAACTCGGTCGATTTGAACAGCGCGCCGACGATCGGCAAGTCGCCCACGCCGGGCAGCTTCTGAACGGTGTTCTGGGCGTTGTTGCTGAGCAACCCGCCGATCATGAAGCTCTGGCCGGAGCCGAGTTCGACAGTCGTTTCCGCGCGCCGGGTGGTGAGTGCTGGGATCGTGAAGTTGTTCACGGTCACCGCGCCCTGGCTTGACAGTTCGGACACCTCGGGCCGCACCCGGATCGAGATCCGGCCGTTAGCCAGCACCGTGGGTGTGTAGGCTAGGCTGACGCCATACTTCTTGTATTCGATCGTTGTCGAACCGAGGCCTGAGCTGACCGGGATCGGAAACTCGCCGCCGGCGAGGAATTCGGCCGTTTCGCCCGACAGGGCAGTCAGGTTAGGCTCGGCCAGCGAGGTCACCAGTCCGGCGGTTTCGCCCGCATCGAGCGCACCCAGAATATCGAGGCCGAGGAACCGGCCGAGGCCGGCGATGGTCGCCGCAGAGGGCGGGGTCTGTACGGCGGGGCCGCTTATCCTGGTCCCGTCGGCCAGAATGGCGGTCGACTGCCCGACGCCGGCTCCGACAGCGAGCGGGCCACCGGTTTCAAAGGTCTGGCCGGGCGCGAGCGCGCGGCCTCGGCCGATACCGAACTTGAAGCCGCTGTTACCATTGACCGAGGTCAGGTTGACGCCGAGCGTGCGCACCAGCGAGCGGCTGACTTCGGCGATCCGCACCCGCAGGTTTACCTGCAGGGGCGTCGCCATCCGCAGCCGCGATACCACGTTGGCGCCGTCCCCGACAAAAGCCTTTACCAGACGCTCCGCCTCGGCGGCATCCTCAGGCGCGGCGACGGTGCCGGTCAACAGCACGGTATTGGTGCCCATCGTGGCAACCGCAACCTTGGCGTCCGGCATGGCGAGCGCCAGCATCTGGTCGATGCTGTCGATGTTGGAGCCGACGCGGACATTGGCGGACCACACCACGTCGCCCGAGCCGTTGCTGGCGTAGACCGTGGTCTGCCCGCCCGACTTGCCGAAGATGTACAGTTGGCGCTGCGACTTGACCTGGACGTCGGCGACCGCGTCGTTGGCGACGAAGATGTCAGTCATGGTGCTCGGTACGGTCACCAGTTGGCCGCGTCCGATCGACAGGACCAGATCGCCAGCCGGCTTGGTGACGGACTGGGCATCGGCAGGCCCGGCCGTCAGCGCGGCGAGCGGTGCCAGCGCGCAGGCAGCGCTCAAGGCGGACTTCAGAAGTCGGCTATTCATCGTCATGCCCCTCAAATTTCTTCCAAGTGCCCTGGTGTGGTCTCGGTTGCTCACGGAAACACCGCCCCGGCAGCGATGCCGGACGACAGGACCCCGCCCGCGCTCCGCATGGAACTCGCCTGGTTTGTCAGCAGCCCCCGGGTGGCACCCGTTAGGCCGGCCGCTTCGTCGGATGTGCTGTGGCCGCGGGTGACCCGCACGATCGGGCCGCGCGGTACCACCGGGCCAGAGTTGCTCTGTACTGTCACGGTGGTCGTGCTCGGGGCGACTTGCTGGACCGAGCCTGGGCGCGAGGCGGGCATGGTATGGCGCTGGAAGCGCGACACGTCGCCGCCGGTCACGAAAGTGGTGGTCCCGTCCTGCGGCTGGGCAGCGGCAGCGCGCAGCAGCTTCTCTTCTTGTTCCTTGCTCGCGCCGGCGGGCAGGTTGACTTCGCCCGCGGCGACAGCGCGATCGAGGTCGCTCTGATTGTCGGCGATCGAGCGCAACGCCAGGCTGAGTGTGCCGATCGTCTGGGCGACGGAGATTTTCTCGGCGATGCGCGGGGTGACTTCGAAAGTAACCGTGCGCACACTGTTGACCACGGTTTTTCCGTCCTCGGTCTTGACGCTCTCGGTCGCCTGATCGGTCGCCAACACCCGCAAATTGCGCAGGATGGTCTCGGTCGCCTTCAGGGCGTTCCCGTCATCGCCGCTGGCGCTGACCGACTGGGTCAGCATCATGTCGACGTGATCGCCCGGGAACACGAACCCGCCGACGCCGGTCTTGTCCGACACCGGGACCGTAATGGCGCGCATGCCCGGCCCAAGAGCGGCCGCGAGGAAACCGCGGTCGCCGGGGCTTACCAGCGAACCCTGAGTGACCGGTTCGCCGGCCGTGATGGGGTTGCGCACAACCGTCCCGAGCAGCTTGGCCATGTCGGCCTCGCCATCGATGAAGTAGGCATCCTGGACCATTTCCTGCGGCCACAGCTGATAGCCGATGGCATCAGCGGTGATGATCGTGCCCATCGGCAGGGCGCGCTTGGCGACCAGGACTTTGGGCCCTTGCGGCTTGGGAGCGGCCTGGGCCTGCGGCGCGGAGGCTCCGGTGAACATGCTTTTGGCAGCCAGGGCGGTCCCGATCGCGACGATCAGCGCTCCGATCAGCAGCAGCAGCTTTTTCCTGTCCATGTTACGCAACGCCCCTCGAACGATCCCAGCGGATTGGCTTCAACCGCAATGGGCTCCAAATGGTTAAAATCGGGTTCACCCCACCGCCATGGCGGTTGCGGCGACAGGCAGATAACTGGTTCCCAGGACCCACAGGCCGGCCGCGGCGATGGCCACGCCATAGGGGATCGCGATACGGTCCTTGCGCCGGCAGGCGATGTGCCAGGCGCCGAACGCCAGGGTCAGCACGCCGCCCAGCAGCGCCATGAGGATGATCAGCTTGAGGAACAGGACCGGCGTGATCCACAGCGCCAGCGCGGTGAGCAGCTTGACGTCGCCGCCGCCCATCGCCCGCATCGCGAACAGGACCGCCAGCACGGCGAAAGTCGCCGCCGCCAGGCCGAGCTGGATCGCCACCCCGGGCCACAACGCCAGCCCGCTCGCCCACCAGAACAGCGGCGCGGCCAATGCGATGCCGACGGTGAGCCAGTTACCGATGTGACGGCGGCGAAGATCGGTGAATGCGGCGGCCAGCAGCGCGATTGCCAACGCCACCAGCAAACCGTACCTGATTGGATCGTCCAGCACGCTAAATACCCCTGAGTCCGGGGTCGGTGCTAACGGGCAGGGCTTACTAAATAGTAACCACGGGCAGGAGGGCGGAATTAGGGTTGCTGACGACTTCGATCGTCGGGCGATTCCCGCCTCCGCGCGTGAGGGCAATTGGACCGCGACCGACGGCCACGCCATTCGGCTGATCGAGTGGGCCGCACCCGACGTGGCCGCGCGCGGTTCGCTGCTGTTCGTGGTTGGACGCGGCGACGCGTACGAGAAATACCTCGAGACTCTCGAACACTGGCGCAGGGGCGGCTGGCAAGTGACCGCGCTCGAATGGCGCGGCCAAGGTGGGTCGGGCCGGCTCGGCTTCGACGCCGTCACCGGGCATATCGACAGCTTCGACGCCTGGCTCGCCGACCTGGACTTATTCTGGCGCGGCTGGGCGCGCGAGCATCGCGGCAAACGTGTGCTGGCGGGCCATTCGATGGGCGGCCATCTGGTTCTGCGCGCCTTGGCGGGCGCGATGCTCGAGCCGCTGCCCGACGCTGTGCTGCTGTCCGCGCCGATGCTCGATATCCATCCCGAGTGGGTGCCGTTGCGGCTCCGGCAGGCGCTCGCCGGCGCCCTATGCCGCATCGGCGATCCGCGGCGGCCGGCGTGGAAATGGAGCGAGAAGCCCGGCGAAGTGCCGGCCGCACGCCAAGCGCTGCTGACTCACGATGCCGAACGCTACGCCGACGAGCTGTGGTGGCGCGGGGAGCGCCCCGAACTTGTGATGGGTCCGGGCAGTTGGGGCTGGGTCAAGGCCGCGTTGGCTTCGACGGCCGAGCTCGAACGGCCCGGCGCGCTCGAAGCGGTCGCCATGCCGGTGCTGATCGTCGCCACGGCGGCCGATGCGCTGGTCGGCGTTGCAGCGACGCGCCGCGCGGCGCGGCGGCTGCCGCACGCCCATCTGGTGCTGTTCGGGGCGGAATCGCGGCATGAGATCCTGCGCGAAAGCGATCCGGTGCGAGGTCGCGCTCTCAACGCTATCGACGCGTTCCTTGACCGGCTCTAGCGGCACGGCCGTGTACGATATCGCGATCGTCGGCGCCGGTATCGCCGGGGCCAGCCTGGCTGCGGAACTGGCGCCGCATGCCAGCGTGGTGCTGCTCGAAGCGGAGCGCGAGCCCGGCTACCACGCGACTGGACGCTCGGCCGCCTTCTGGGAGGAATGCTACGGCGGGCCCGACATCGTCCCGCTCACGCTCGCGTCCGGTCTCTACTTGCGCGAGCACGGCATGCTGAGCCCACGGGGTGCGCTCTATGTCGCGCGCGACGGCGAGGAAGCGGCGGTCGAGGCGTTCCGCGCGCGGTTCGCGGGCGCCGGGGTCACGATCGAGCCGCTCGACGCGGCGCGACTTGCCGAGCGTCTGCCGGGCGTAAGGCAGCCGTGGTCGCTCGGCCTGTGGCAGCCTGCGTGTGCCGACATCGACGTCGCCCGGCTGCACCAGGATTATCTCGCGCGCGGGCATCGCGCCGGAGTCGAGCTGCGGACGTCGGCCCGGGTCGAGGCCGCCGAGCGCGAAGGCGCTGGCTGGCGGCTGGCCTTGGGCGACACGAGCGAGGTGCGGGCGGCGGTGCTGGTCGACGCCGCCGGCGCCTGGGCCGACCAGGTGGCGATGCTGGCCGGCGCAACGCCGCTAGGGATCACCCCGTTGCGACGCACGGTTGCCCAGCTGTGCACCGACCCCGCGCCCCCCGTCGACCTCCCGCTCGTGCTCGATCTCAACGGCGCGTTCTACTTCAAACCCGAGAATGGGCGACTATGGCTAAGCCCGCACGACGAAACGCCAAGCCCGCCGTGCGACGCGGCCGCGGAAGAACTCGACGTCGCGGTCGCCATCGACCGGTTGCAGCAAGTGGTCGACTGGCGAGTCCAGGCGGTCGAACGCAAGTGGGCCGGGCTGCGCAGCTTCGCACCCGACCGGCGCCCGGTCTATGGCTTCGACCCGGCCCGGGCCGGTTTGTTCTGGTTCGCCGGGCAGGGCGGGTACGGCATCCAGACCGCGCCTGCCGCGGCACGCCTCGCCGCACAGCTGCTGCTCGGCAGGCCGCGCGATGCGATGACCGAGACGCTTGACGCGCGGCTCTACGCCCCGGACCGGTTCGCCCGACAACCCTGATCGGACAAGTGGGTTAGCGCCGCGCCTGTTCGGCGGCGGCACTGGCGAGCTTGTCCGCCCGCTCGTTCTCGTCATGGCCGCTGTGGCCCTTGATCCATTGCCAGGTGAGCCGGTGCGGGGCGGCAGCGGCGATCAATTCGTGCCACAAGTCCTCGTTGCGAACCGGCTTCTTGCTGGCGTTGATCCAGCCCTTCTTCTGCCAACCGTGGACCCACTTGGTCATGCCGTCGATCACGTAGCGGCTGTCGGAATGGATGGTCACCTCGCACGGCTCGATCAGCGACTTGAGGCCGCGGATGACCGCGGTCATTTCCATGCGGTTGTTTGTCGTCGCCGGGTCGCCGCCCGCGAGTTCCTTTTCGTGCTGGCCCATGCGCAGCAGCACGCCCCACCCGCCGGGCCCGGGATTGCCCTTGCACGCCCCGTCGGTAAAAATATCCACGCGTTTCATCCCGGCCGCTTGGCTCATTCGCGGCCCCGGGGGAAGGCCGCTGCGCCGTGCGTCGCATAGAAAGACAGTCGGCGGGCGAAATCGAGCGGGTCCTTGCGCGTGACCAGCGCGTCCGCCGGGGTGTGCAACCAGTCATAGGCGCGGGTCGCGATGAACCGCAGGCACGCGCCGCGCGCCAGCACCGACAGGGCGTCCCACTCAGCGTCCGACAGCGGGCGAACCGAATGATATCCCTTGACCAGCGCGGCCGCCACGCCCGCTCGAAATTCACCGGTGTCGAGAAAGCACCATGCCGCGTGAGTCACCGCCAGATCGTAGGCGGTCAGGTCGGTGCAGGCGAAGTAGAAGTCGATCAGACCGCACACGGTGTCGCCCAGCAACAGCACATTGTCGGGAAACAGATCGGCATGAATAACCGAGCGCGGCAAATCCGCGGGCCAGTGTCGGGCGAGGAATTCGAGCTCGCCCGCGACCAGGGCGGGCAGCGCCGGGTCGATGCTCGCGAGGCCGCGTTCGCCGCACCCCTCGAACAAGGCTGGCCACGCCGAGGGTCCCATGGCGTTGGCGCGCACGCCCACGAAATCCGCCGCGTTGAGATGCAGCCCGGCGAGCGCCCGGCCAACCGCGCGCGCTTGCTCCGGACTTGGCGGATCGACCGACATGCCGGGCAGAAATTCGATCAGGGCCACCGCTTTGCCTGTCCCGGCCTCTGAGCCGGGGTCCCCGATCAGCCGGAACGGGGCTCCGGCGCGGTCGTGGATCGTGCGCGGCACCGGGCTCCCGTTGGCGGCGAGATGATCGAGCAGGCCGAGGAAGAACGGCAGGTCGCCGGTCGCCACGCGCCGTTCGTACATGGTCAGGATGAAGCGCGCGCCGGCGCCATGTGGACCGGTCGTCTCGACCAGCCAGTTGGAGTTCGACACCCCTTCGGCAATGCCCTTGGCCGAGACCAGTTCGCCAACGTCGTAATGCGCGATCAGCCGCGCCAGGTCGGCTGAGGACAGGATCGTGTAGACCGCCACGAAGCGGTCAGTCGACGAGCTGGCGGGGCAACTTGAACACCATCTTCTCTTCGGCGCCGTCGAGCATCCGCTCCTCGACCTGGCGCAGCTCCGCCAGCCGGTCGAGGACTTCGCGTACTAGCACTTCGGGCGCCGAGGCCCCCGCGGTCACCCCCACGGTCCCGATCCCGTCAAGCCATGCGGGGTCGATTTCGGACGCGCGCTGGATCAGCCGCGCCGAGGTGCCGCAGCGTTCGGCCACTTCGACCAGCCGCAGCGAATTCGACGAGTTGGGAGCACCGATTACCAGCACCAGGTCGCACGAAGCCGCCATCCGATCGACCGCCGCCTGGCGATTGGAAGTGGCATAGCAGATATCCTCCGACTTGGGCCCCTCGATCTGGGGATAGCGGGCGGTCAGCGCGGCCAGCACGTTCGCGGTATCCTCGACCGACAGCGTGGTCTGGGTCAGGAATGCGAGCGCGTCATCGGGCATGAAGCTCAGTTGTTCGACATCGGCGACGGTTTCGACCAAAGTCATGCGCCCCTCGGGCACCTGGCCGAAGGTGCCGACGACCTCGGGATGACCGCGATGGCCGACGAACACGATATGGCGCCCGGCTTCGATCTGGCGTTCGGCCTGGCGGTGAACCTTGCTGACGAGCGGACAGGTCGCGTCCAAATAGTCGAGCCCTCGGCGCTTCGCCTCAGCCGGCACCGACTTGGGCACGCCGTGCGCCGAAAAGACCACGGGCACCCCGTCGGGCACTTCGTCGAGCTCCTCGACGAAGATCGCCCCCTTGGCCTTCAGGCTGTCGACGACAAAGCGGTTGTGGACGATCTCGTGCCGGACGTAGACCGGCGCCCCGTAGCGCTGGAGCGCTCGCTCGACGATCTCGATGGCCCGGTCGACGCCCGCGCAGAACCCGCGCGGGGCCGCGATCAGCACTTGCAGCACCGGCTTGGCGGGCGCGGCTTGAAAGGGGGCGTTCATGCGTGCGCCTCTAGCGGTTGCCGTTAATCGCGGCTAGGGGCTGCGGCTCGAAGCCGACCCGAATTGAACAAGGACCCTCGATGACCGCTCGCAAGGCGTTGTTTGCCGTCACATTTGCCGCAGCGGCGCTGGCCGGCTGCGCCAGGTCGGGCGAGATCGTGGTCGAGGAAGGCATCGGAGTGACGGTTCTGCGGAGCGTTTGCCCCGCCGTGGGCGTGCCCGAATACACCGGCGATGTGACGCTGTTCAATCCGGCCGGCGCGAAGACTGCCGACGCGATCGACATCGCTGCCGCGATCACCAATGTCCGCAGCACCTGCAACGACACCGGGCAGCAGGTCTACACCGCCGCCACGTTCGACGTGGTCGCGCAGCGGCGCAACACGCAAGGCGCACGGACCGTGCAACTGCCGTATTTCTCCACCGTCGTGCGTGGCGGCACGTCCGTGGTCGCCAAGCGCCTCGGCACGGTAACGCTGACCTTCGCCGACGGCCAGGCGCGCGCGCAGGGCAGCGGTACCGCCGGTGCATACGTCGACCGGGCGGCGGCGACGCTCCCCGACGACATTCGCGAACGGATCACGCGCCGGCGCCGCGCGGGCGATGATGATGCGGCCGTCGATCCGCTGACCCAGCCCGAAGTCCGTACCGCGATCTCTCAGGCGACTTTCGAGCTGTTGATCGGGTTCCAGCTGAACGACGACCAGCTCGGCTATAACGCCACCCGCTAGGACGCCGGGTTTCGCCGCGTCCGAAAAGCGGCTAACGGCGCGCCGATGCCCGATTACCCCACCCTCTACGCGATCTTCGGCGACAAGATCGATGCCGTGCTTGCCGAACTGCTGCCCGCGGACATCAGCCGCGCCGCGGTAAGCGTCGAACCGCCACGCGACGCGGCTCACGGCGATCTGGCGACCAATGCAGCGATGGTGCTGGCCAAGGCCGCGGGCACCAGCCCGCGCGCGCTGGCCGAGCAGATTGCTGTCCAGCTGGCGGCGGACCCGCTGGTAACCGGCGTCGAGATTGCCGGACCCGGCTTCATCAACTTGCGCCTGGCCGACAGCGCGTGGCAGGCTGAGCTGTCAGCAGTCGCCGCGCTCGGGCCCGCATACGGCCGTTCCACGATGGGTGCGGAGCGAACGGTCAACGTCGAATATGTGTCCGCTAACCCGACCGGCCCGATGCACATGGGACATTGCCGGGGCGCGGTAGTGGGCGACGCGCTGGCAGCGCTGCTCGAATTCGCCGGGCATGCGGTGGTGCGCGAGTACTACGTGAACGACGCCGGCGCGCAGGTCCAGACGCTCGCCCGATCGGTGCATCTGCGCTATCGCGAGGCGCTCGGCCAAGACATCGGCGAGATACCCGAAGGGCTCTACCCCGGCGACTACCTGGTCCCGATCGGCGCAGCGCTGGCCGCCGAATTCGGTGACTACTACGCCGCTGCGGCGGAGGCCGAGTGGCTCGACCTGTTCCGCACCCGCACCGTCGCCGCAATGATGACCACGATCCGCGCCGATCTGGCGCTGCTCGGCATCCGCCACGACGTATTTTCGTCCGAGGCAGCGCTCCAGGCTGCCGGCAAGCCCGAAGCGGCCGAGGCGTGGCTGCGCGCGCACGACCTGGTCTATGACGGCGTGCTCGAAGCGCCGAAGGGTAAACCGGCGGAAGACTGGGAGCCGGTCGAGCTGCCGCTGTTCCGGTCGACCCGGTTCGGCGATGATCAGGACCGTCCGATCCGCAAGAACGACGGCAACTGGACTTATTTCGGCGCCGACCTCGCTTACCACATGCAGAAGGCCGAAGCCGCCGATGAGCTGATCGACGTGTGGGGCGCCGATCATGCGGGCACGGTCAAGCGGATCAAGGCCGCGGTCGCGGCGCTGTCGGCCGGGCAGGGCAAGGCGATCCCGTTCGACGTCAAGATCGTTCAGATGGTCCAGTTGCTGCGCGGCGGCGAGCCGGTCAAAATGTCGAAGCGGTCGGGCAACTTCGTCACCATCGCGGACATGGTCGAGGAAGTGGGCAAGGATGTCGTCCGCTTCACCATGCTAACTCGCAAGCCCGAAGCGCAAATGGACTTCGACTTCGCCAAAGTGGTGGAGGCGTCGAAGGACAACCCGGTGTTCTACGTCCAGTATGCGCATGCCCGCATATGCTCGACCTTGCGCAAGGCGGACGGCGTGATCCCGGCGAGCGCTCACCTCGACCGGCTGGGGCCGGACGATCTGGCGCTGGTCAAGCTGGCCGCGCAGTTCCCGCGTGAGGTCGAGGCCGCGGCCAAGGCGCGCGAGCCACACCGGATCGCGTTTTACCTCCACGACCTGGCGAGCGCGTTCCACGGGTTCTGGAACATCGGCAACGACGATCCGGAAAAGCGCATCATCCTGGCACATGATGCAGAGCTGACCGGGGCGAGGCTTTTCCTCGCCAGCCAGATCGGGCAAGTCCTTCGCAACGGCCTCGCCATCCTGGGGGTGGCGGCGGTCGAGGAGCTATGACCATGGCCGGCATCGGGACGGACCCAGAGCGCGACGCGGACGAACCACTTGAGGCTGAGCAGGAACTCGCTTTCGCCGACGTCGGTGATCGCCTGCCGTGGCTTGAATCCGATGACGAGGACGACGACCCGGGAGGCGGGGTCGATACCGGCCGCCTGGTCGCTTTCGCCGTGGTCGGGTTGATGGCCGTGGTGGTGCTGCTCGGCGCCATGTGGTGGCTGACGCGCGCGCCGCCGGAAGAAAACCAACTCGCCGCGGGGGGCACCATCGCGGCACCGGCCGGGCCCTACAAGGTCAAGCCGGCCGATCCTGGCGGCAGGCAAGTGGCGGGGACCGGCGACACTAGCTTCGCGGTCGCGGAAGGTCGCGAAGTGCAAGGCCGCATCGCAGAACCTGCAACGCCCGCGCCTAGCGCTACCGCTACCGTCGGTTCCGCAGCCCCAGTTGCGGCGTCCGGGGTAATCGGGGTGCAAGTGGGGGCCTATTCGACCCAGGCTCAGGCGGAGGCCGGCTGGACGCAACTGACCGCCCGGCTCGACCCGCTCCATGGCCGCAACCACCGCGTCGTCGAGGGAGTCGCCGACAGTGGGACCGTGTTCCGCTTGCAAGCGGTGACCGGGGGGGCAGCCGAAGCCGAAACCTTGTGCCGCGCCATCAAGGCAGCTGGTGGGGACTGCCAAGTCAAGCGCTAGCGCCTGTCCACACCGTCACGCCGGCGTAATCTTGCAGGCCGTTGCCTTTCCTGCGACTCTCACACCCATGACACCCGCCATATTCGGACTGGCCGGTCCGACGCTGACCGTCGAGGAACGCGCGTTCTTCCGCGAGGCAGACCCGGTCGGCTATATCCTGATGGGACGTAATGTCGTCGACCGCGCGCAGCTCAGCGCGTTGACCGACGATTTGCGCGCGATCCAGGGGCACGCGCGGCTGATGATTTCGGTCGACCAGGAAGGCGGTCGCGTCGCGCGGCTGAAACCGCCCGAGTGGGATGCCTACCCCGCGGGCGAGGCGTTCGCCCGGCTGTGGGACGTCGGACCTTCGAGTGCGATCGAGGCGGCGCGGGTCAACGCGCACGCGCTCGCGCTCGATCTCGCCGAAGTCGGGATCAACGTGACCTATGCCCCGGTGCTCGATGTGCGTCAGCCAGGCGCGCATGACGTGATCGGCGACCGCGCCCTGGGGAGCGAGCCGATGCAGGTTGCCGCACTGGGTCGCGCAACGCTCGACGGGCTGGCACGCGCCGGGGTTGCCGGATGCATCAAGCATATGCCGGGCCATGGCCGCGCCGGGGCCGACAGCCACAAGGAACTGCCGACCGTCGCGGCGAGCGATAGCGAGCTCGAGCGCGATATCGAGCCGTTCCGCACGCTCGCTCACGCACCGATCGGGATGACCGCGCACGTCCGCTACACCGCCTGGGATGGCGACAATCCTTCCACCCAGTCGCCTTACGTGATCGGCGAGATCATTCGCACCCGGATCGGTTTTCAGGGCCTGCTGCTGAGCGACGACCTCGACATGGAGGCGCTGTCCGGAACGGTGCCGGAGCGGGCTGCGCGGGCGATTGCGGCGGGCTGCGACGTGGCGCTCAACTGCTGGGGCAAGATGGACGACATGGTCGGTATCGCGGCCCGCCTGCCGGCGATCTCGGCCGCGGCGAGCGCCCGGCTCGAGCGCGCGCTAGCGGGAACCGGCACGGCCGCCGAAGGCCCACACCGCGCAGACCTGATCGCCAAGCGCGACCGCCTGTTGGCCCTGGTGACGACCCTCGCATGACGGCGGACGGCTTGCTGTTCGGTAATCCACCGGCACCTGACGAGGAGGCGTGGGACGCGGCTGCCCCGGTGGAGCGCGGGACCGCGCTTTATCTCGAGCTCGACGGGTGGGAAGGGCCGCTCGACCTGCTGCTCGATCTCGCGCGGCGGCAGAAGGTCGATCTCAAGGCAATTTCGATCCTGGCGCTGGTCGACCAGTACATTGGCTATATCGGCCGCGCCGAAGCGTTGAAGCTGGAGCTTGCTGCCGACTACCTGGTGATGGCGGCGTGGCTCGCGTACCTCAAATCGGCGTTGCTGCTGCCGCGCGACGAACAGGAGCAGCCAAGCCCCGAGGACCTCGCGCTGCGCCTGCACTTGCGCCTGCAGCGGCTCGGCGCGATGCGCGAGGCGGCCGCCCGCCTGTTCGCGCGCGATCGGGTTGGCCGCGATCTGTTCGTGCGCGGCGCGCCTGAAGGTCTGCGGGTCGACCGCCGCAATCTGTGGCACTGCGAGTGGTTCGCGCTGGTGTCGGCCTACGGACAGCTCAGGGCGCGGACCGAGCCGGTGGTGCACATGGTCCGCGACCGCTCGGTCATGACGCTGGAATCGGCGCTCGAACGCCTTTCGGCCCTGCTCGGCGTGAGGGTGGAATGGATGGAACTGCGCGACTTCCTGCCCCCGACCGGCGAGTTTGCCGACGACCCGCGACGGCAGCGCTCCGCGCTCGCGTCCAGCTTCGTCGCCGCGCTCGAGCTGGCGCGGTTGGGCAAAGCGGAGCTGCGCCAGGACGAGACATTCGGTCCGCTCCACCTGCGGCTGGCGGCGGCGTGATAGTTGGACGGGCGCAGGACCGGCGGCGTGCCTGACGACCTGACGCGCGCGGTCGAAGCCGCCCTGTTCGCGGCCGAACAACCGCTGACGGCGGAGGCGCTGTCGGCGCATCTCGGCGGGGCCAGTGTCGGCCCGGCTCTCGTGGAACTTGCCGCACATTACGCCGAGCGCGGGGTGCGCCTGGTGGAGCACGGCGAGCGCTGGCAGTTCCAGACCGCGCCCGATCTGGCGCACTTGCTGCGGCGCGAGCGCGAGCAGGTCCGCCGCCTGAGCCGCGCGGCCACCGAGGTGCTGGCGATCGTCGCGTATCATGAGCCCGTCAGCCGGGCCGAGATAGAAGCGATTCGCGGGGTCCAGACCAGTCCGGGGACGCTCGATGTGCTGATGGAGGCGGGATGGGTGCGGGTTACCGGGCGGCGCGAAGTGCCGGGTCGCCCCGTGATCTATGCCACGACGCCCGATTTCCTCAGTCATTTCGGGCTGGCAAGCCGCCAGGATCTGCCGGGGATCGACGATCTCAAGGCCGCAGGGCTGCTCGATCCGGTCGACGACGCGTTCGAACGGCTCACCGATGAAACGCGCGCGGAGCGCGACGACGGCACGGCGGCACCGCTGGAATTGCCCGACGAAAGCGCCTAGACACTGTTGCTGTCTTTTGGGAGGCGACTGTCTTGAACATCGGTCCGTTCCAGCTGCTCATCATCGCTCTGATCGTACTGCTGCTGTTCGGCCGCGGGCGAATCGGTCAGAGTCTCGGCGAATTCGGCCACGGCGTTAAGGCGTTCCGCCGAGGCCTCGGCGAGGCGAATCAGGCACCGCCGCTAGTAATCGACGGCCAGGCATCCGATGCCGCACAACCGGACACCGCTATTCCGGCTGACAAGTAGCCCCGGCAGGCGCTAAGGCGCGCCCGACATGTTCGGTATCGACGCCAGCGAATTCCTGATAATTGCCGTGGTGGCGGTTATCGTCATCGGGCCCAAGGACTTGCCGCTGGCGCTGCGCACCGCGGGCAAGTGGATGGCGCAGATGCGCAAGATCTCAGGTCACTTCCGTTCGGGTCTCGATGCGATGATCCGCGAGGCGGAGATGGAAGAGCTCGAAAAGAAGTGGGCCGAGCAGAACGCCAAGATCATGCGCGAGCATCCGCAGGGCGTGGAGGAGCCCGAGTTGACCGGGGCTTATCCCGCACCGCAGATGGAGCCCCTGGCGGGACCCGCGCCCGTGCCGGAGACTGAGCCCGCCCCCGACGCCAACGAGGCCCCGGCCGAACCGAAACCGGAGCAATGAACATGCCGCTCAAGGTCAAGGACATCGACGAGAGCCAGGCACCGCTGCTCGACCACCTGATCGAGCTGCGCGGCCGCCTGATGCGCTGTGTGATCGCGATGGGCATCGCGTTCGCCGGGTGCATGTATTTCGCGGGCGATATCTTTGCGATCCTGGTGCGCCCGCTGGCCCAGGCGTTTCCGCCGGGGCAGGGGCGGCTGGTCTATACCAAGCTATACGAAGCGTTCTTCGTCGAGGTGAAAGTGGCGCTGTTCGCGGCGTTCTTCATCAGCTTTCCGGTCATCGCCAATCAGTTGTGGGCGTTCGTTGCGCCGGGTCTCTATGCCAAGGAGAAGAAGGCATTCCTGCCGTTCCTGATCGCGACCCCGGTGCTGTTCGCGGCCGGCGCGAGCCTGGCCTACTTCGTGGTCATGCCGACCGCGTTCCACTGGTTCCTGACCTTTCAGCACGACGACGGCGGGATCACCCAGGAAGCGCTGCCGGCGATGGGCGATTACCTCGACCTGGTGATGCGCTTCATCCTCGCGTTCGGGATCAGCTTCCTGCTGCCGGTTCTGATGCTGCTGCTCAACCGCGCGGGGATCGTGTCGAAACAGCAAGCGATCAAGGCGCGCCGCTATGTCGTCGTCGGCATCTTCGTGGTCGCCGCCGTGGTGACCCCGCCCGATGTTGTCAGCCAGCTGATGCTCGCGGTCCCGCTACTGGTGCTGTACGAAATCTCGTTGTTGCTGATGAAGTCGATCGACAAAGCCGCCGATCCTGAGCCGACCGAACCCGAAGCGGTCAACGCGGCCTAGCGCCCCGGCGTATCCACCGCGCGGACGGCGCGCGGCGCGGCCGCGAAGGCCTTTTGCCCGCCGACCCAGGTTTCCAGCACATGGAGCGCGCGAATACCGGTGCCGTCGGCGACCAGCGGATCGCCGTCGAGGACCACGAAATCGGCCCGCTGCCCGGTCTTTAATTCGCCGAAGCGGTCCTCGGCAAATCCGGCATAGGCGGCGCCGGACGTGTACGCGGCCAGCGCTTGTGCGGCGCCGATGATTTCCTCGGGATGCCATCCGCCGGCCGGGTCGCCGGCGGCGTCTCGCCGGCTGACCGCGACCGCGATGCCGGTCAGCGGGTCGGGCTCCTCGACCGGGGCATCCGAACCGAATGCCAAATGCGCCCCGGCGGCACTGAGCGACTTCCACGCGTAGGCGCCAGTGAGACGAGCCGCTCCCAGCCGCGCCTCGGCCATCAACCGGTCCGACGTCTGGTGGACCGGTTGCATCGAGGCGACGATGCCGTGCTGGCCGAACCGGGCGATGTCCGCCGGGTCGACCACTTGCGCGTGTTCGATGCGCCAGCGGCGATCGCCTGCATAGTCGGCGGACAGTTCGTCGACAGCATCAAGCGCTTCGGCATTGGCAGCATCGCCGATGGCATGGATCGCAACCTGGAAATCGTCCATCGCCGCCCGGCTCATCAGGTTTCTCAGCTGGGTCCCGGAGAGCAACGCGTTGCCCTTGTTGCCCGGATCGTCGGTATAAGCGGCCTTGAGCAGCGCGCCGCGGCTGCCGAGCGCGCCGTCGAGGAACAGCTTGAGCCCGCCCATCCGCAGCCGGTCGTCGTAGAGCCACGGCGTCGGGCCCGGTCCGCCAATCTGGATCATCTCCGGGACCGACCTGGCGTAGGCCATGATCCGTATCCGCAACCGGTCCAGATCGCCCGCGCGCCGATACGTCATCCAGTCGTCGAGCGCGGTGCCCATGTCGGCCACCGCGGTCACCCCGTGGCGCAGCAACAAGTCCTGCGCTTTTGCCAGCGCCAGATCCATGTCCTCGGGCCTTGCGGCGGGGACCTTCGCGGCAACCAGGTCGCGGGCGGCATCGATGAAAACGCCGTCCGGCGCTTTGCCCGTGCCGCGCCGGGTAATCCGCCCACCGGGGGGATTGGCCGTGGCCGCGCTGATCCCGGCGAGTTTCATCGCCGCGCTGTTGGCCCACCCGGCGTGGCCGTCGATCCGTTCCAGCCATACCGGCCGGTCGCCGACGACCGCATCGAGCTCCGCCGCGGTCGGGAAGCGGCCGAGACCCCACAGCTCCTGGTTCCAGCCCCGCCCGACAATCCACGGCCGCTCGGGGTTGGCGGCCGCGTACGCAGCGATCTTGTCGAGCGCCTCGGCCAAGGTGCGCGTGCCGGTGAGGTCGAGCGTAAGCTGCGCGAGGCCGAACGCCATCACATGGAGGTGGGCGTCGATCAGCCCGGGGATGACCGTGTGGCCGCGTCCGTCCTCGCGAAATTCGGTGCGCGGCGCGCGCGTTCCGGGTGTCAGGACTTGCGCGACGCGGCCGCGGTCATCAATCACCATCGCGGTGAAGCGCGTAACATGCCCGGCGCGGTCGACCGAGATACCGTTGACATTGTCGACCAGTGTATCGGCCGCGGCAGGCGCAGCGGCCATTAGCGCGCCGACGATGCCGAGGCCGAAAAGGGCAGTCCGCCGGGTCATCCCCGTCACCTGCCGCCTTGTACCACGCAAAGCAATCGTTGCGGCCGTGACATTTCCATTGGCGCGGCTTTTCGGTTACGCCCCGCCGCGATGACGGAGACAGAAACCCTCGCCAGCGAATTGACGCTGGCCGATGTCGAAGCCGCCGCGCGCCGCATCGGCGATGCGGTCGTGCGCACCCCGACGCTCTACAGCAAGACGCTGTCGGCCATGACCGGGGCGGAGATCTGGCTCAAGTTCGAGAATCTGCAGTTCACCGCCGCTTACAAAGAGCGCGGCGCGCTCAACGCGCTGTTGCTGATGGACCAAGCGCAGCGCAGCCGCGGCGTGATCGCCGCCTCGGCCGGCAACCATGCGCAGGGCCTCAGCTATCACGGCACCCGGCTGGGCGTGCCGGTGACAATCGTGATGCCCAAGACCACCCCGACGGTGAAGGTCATTCAGACCGAGAGCGTCGGCGGCAAAGTCCTGCTCGAAGGCGAAACCTTCGACGAAGCCTACGAATTCGCGCGCAGCATGGAACAGCAGCTGGGCCTGACCTTTGTGCATCCGTTCGACGATCCTGACGTGGCGGCCGGGCAGGGCACCGTCGCGCTGGAATTGCTGGCGGACGCGCCGCAGATCGAAACGCTGGTCGTGCCGATCGGCGGCGGTGGGCTGATCAGCGGGATGGGCACGGTGGCCAAGGCGCATCGCCCGCCGATCGAGGTCATCGGCGTCCAGGCACAGCTTTATCCATCGGCTTACGGCAGGTTCAAGGGCGAGGATCTGCCCTGCGGCGGCGACACGCTGGCCGAAGGCATCGCGGTCAAGGAGCCGGGCCACTTCACCAGCCGGGTGATCGCGCAAGTGGTCGACGACATCGTGCTGGTCAGCGAGTCCGACCTCGAGAACGCGGTCAGCCTGCTGCTCCAGATCGAGAAGACGGTGGTCGAGGGTGCAGGTGCCGCCGGCCTCGCGGCGGTCATGGCTCACCGCGAGCGGTTCGCGGGCAAATGCGTCGGGTTGGTGCTATGCGGTGGCAATATCGACGCCCGGCTGCTCGCCAATGTGCTGTTGCGCGATCTCGCCCGCTCGGGCCGGCTGGCGCGGCTGCAGATCCAGTTGCAGGACCGGCCGGGCGCGCTTCACAAGGTGATGACCGAGTTCGCCGAGCACAACGTCAATATCCTCGAGATCTACCACCAGCGGATTTTCACCAACTTGCCGGCCAAGGGCCTGATCACCGACATCGAGTGCGAAGCGCGCGACCGTGCGCAGCTCGACAAGCTTGTCGCCGCGCTGCGGGCGCGCGGCTACTCGGTCAGCCAGGTCGAACTCAATTAACGCGAATTAACGAGAACCGCCGGCCAGATGATGCGTTACGCGTCACGTGGATGGATCGTTCTGCGCAGTCGTCACCGGAGGCGAATCCGGGATTGGCAAGGCCTGCGCGTTGGCGCTGGGCATTGCTGGAGTGCCGGTGGCACTTACCTACTTCCACGATCTTGCCGCTGCCGAGGCGGTCGTCAAAGCGATCGAAACCGCCGGCGGCAAGGCGTTGGCGCAGCGGACCGATGTGGCGGACGAAGGCCAGGTCGAAGCGCTGTATGCGGCCGCGGAACAGGCCTACGGCCCGGTCCGCCAACTGGTCAATTCGGCCGGCCTGAACATGAGCGGGACCTTCATAAATCAGATGGAGCTAGCCCAGTTCGACCGCGTGATCCGGGCCGATCTTTATGGCCCGTTCCTCACCTGCCGGCGGTTTGTGCGAGGGCTTGACAAGGCGGGGGGCGATGGACGGATCGTCAACATTTCATCGATCCATGAGCGAGCGCCGCGCCCGGGCGGGGTCGAATACGATAGCGCCAAAGGCGGTCTGTCGCAGCTCACCGCGACGCTGGCGCTCGAGTTGGCGCCGCGCCAGATCGCGGTCAATGGCGTCGCGCCGGGCATGATCCTGACGCCGATGAACCAGTCCGCGCTCGATGATCCGGCTGAATTGGCGCGCAAGCAGGCCGCCATTCCGTGGGGCCGCGCGGGCACTTCGGAGGAGGTCGCCCAACTGGTGGTGTTCCTGCTTTCCGACCAGGCAGATTATATCACCGGTACGACGGTCACCATCGATGGCGCATTGTCGCTGACCGTGGCGCAAGGCGCCTGATGGGCAGCCAGGTCGATTTCGCGGTCGAAGCCATCGAGGTGGTTCAGCTCGATGTTGCGCGGCGCCCTGACGGCTTGCTCGCGGATCATGACTTGCTGAGCCCCTACGTGTGGGAGGCGGAGGGCTGCACGCGAATCCTGGTGCGGGTGCTCAACAATCCGCTCGGCCCGGCCGATTCAACCGGCGTGGTGTACTCCGGCCAGTCGAGCGACGGGTTGTTCTTCACCATCGACCCGCAACCGGCGATCGAGCCGGGCCCGGATGACGTCGATGCCGGCGGGGTCGAGGATCCGACCGTGGTGATTGGCGACGAACCCCACCTGATGGTATTCTACACCGGGGTCGATGCCCGGCGAGAGCAAGGCTCGCTGCTGGTCGCGAGCGGGCCGGACCTTGATCATTTGTGCAAGGAAAAGGTCCTGCTGCAGGCGCCCGAGGGAGAGGGCAACATCAAGGAAGCCACCGTCGTCCAGGGTGCGGACGGGCGGTGGCGGATGTTCTACGAATACGCGAAAGATAACGCCTCGCGGATCGGGCTGGCGGTGGCCGACAAACTGATGGGCCCGTGGCAGGTGGTCGACGATCCCTTCGGTGTGCGCGAAAGTGCGTGGGACAACTGGCACCTATCGACCGGGCCGATCCTGCAGCGCGCGGGGGAACCGCCCGTGATGTTCTACAACGGCGCGACCGCCGATGCGCGGTGGCGGATCGGGTGGATCGCCTTCGACGCCGACTTCACTTGCGTCGTCGACCGGTGTCTCGAACCGTTGCTGGTTCCGCCCCCGCCAAAGGAGCGGGCGGGGACGGACATCGCCTTTGCCGCGTCGTGCATCGACCAGGCGCCCGACATTTTCCTCTACTATTCGCTGGAAGACCGCTTGCTCCGCCGCGCGCGGGTGCGTCGGTTGCGCGCGGAATGACCTTCGGCTCTTAGCAGCCGTGCCGCGTTGTGCCCCGGATCGGGGCGATACGCGTTTGCGGCTGCGTGATTGTGGAAAATACCGCTCCCATCGACGCGTTTTGTGGTTAATAGTCTTTTGCGTAAGGGGCTCTGCCCCCTAACATGCACTCGTCGATGAAACTGGTCGGAGAGAGGACCGCTGCGCCCGTGACGGCTCCTGTTCGCTTTCCCCGTTTCTTCGTAACGAGCCCCGCGCCGTGTCCGTATCTTCCGGGCAAGACCGAGCGCAAGGTATTCACCGAACTGAAGGGCGTCCACGCCGAATCGCTCAACGACGCGCTCGGCCGGATAGGCTTTCGCCGCAGCCAGACCGTTGCCTATCGGCCGAGCTGCCTCGAATGCCGGGCCTGCGTGTCGGTGCGGGTAGCGGCGTGCGAGTTCGCGCCATCGGCCGCGCAAAAGAAAAACCTGCGCCGCAATGGCGATGTCGAAGTGACCGAATGCCGCCCGTGGGCCACGGCTGAACAGTTCGATCTGCTCCAGCGTTATCTTGCACGGCGGCATCCCGGCGGCGGCATGGCCGCGATGGATGAAGTCGATTATGCGGATATGGTGGAACATACCGCCGTATCCAGCTACGTCGTTGAATATAGGGAACCCTCTGGGGACGGAAAGCCCGGGCGCCTGATCGGCGCCTGCCTGACCGACCGGCAGGGGGACGGGTTGTCGATGATCTACAGCTTCTACGACCCGGAGCATGAGGCACGGACCGGGCTTGGGAATTTCATCATCCTCGATCACATTCGCCGCGCGGCTGAGGCGGAGCTTCCGTATGTGTACCTCGGCTATTGGGTCGATGGTTCGCAGCGCATGCAATACAAGATCCGCTATCGGCCCATCGAACGGCTCGGACCCAGCGGTTGGGAGCGACTTTCCGATGGCGAGCAGGCCGCGCTCATTGCCGGCGTGTCCGCCGTGCCGCGTTCTGAAGAACCGTGCATCGACGGTGCGGCCAAGGACGAACATAGCCAGTTCCGCTTCGCCTGAACGCCGGCGTGCCGGCGTGCTCGCGCTGGTATTGTCCTTATCGCTTATGGCTCGCCCGCTGGCGGCCCAGGACGCCCAACCGACCCTCGAAGACCTGATCCCCGACGCGGCGGTCGCCGACCCGGAGGTGTGGGCCAAGCGCGGGGTCCCGCCCGAAACACAAGTCGACGTGGCCAGCCAGCCCGACCCCGCCTCGCCGATCGCCGAAAGTGCGGTCGACTTGCCTTGGCCCAACACCGCCGAACTGCCGCAACTGGCGCCGCTCGAGCCGCCTGAAACCGACATTCAGTTCGCCGAGTTCGGAGACACCGACAAGCCGGTCGAGATGGGTTCGGAGGAGCGCATTTCCGATGAGCTGGTGCTGGTCTTTCCGACCGAGCAGTCGCTGTTCCCGCAACGGCCCACGTTCCTCAGGCGCTTCAAGGAGCTCTCGACAATCGAGAAGCTCGATGACTCGGACAGCGCGGCGCGGCTGGCGGCGCAGGCGAAAGTGGACGAGCAGATGCTGCTGCGTCTGTTGCGGGTCTACGGCTATTACGACGCGGTGGTATCGCGCCAGGTCGCGGGCCTCGACGCGCCGGCGGCGGAGGCGGGAGCCCCCGGCACGCCGGACCAGCCGCAAGTTCGATTCAATATCCTGCCCGGCAAACAATACGCGATCGGCGCGGTAGACCTAGGGCAACTGGCGGATGCCGGTCCGGACTACCCGATGCTGCGCGAGACGTTCGAAATCCAGCCGGGCGATCCCTTGCTGGCCGATAAAGTGCTCGAGGAGCAGTTCAACCTCGACGAAAAGCTGGGCGAGAGCGGCTATCCGTTCGCGGCTATCGCTGACCCATCGCTGCTGGTCGATCATGCCCGCACTCAAGGCGATCTGACGCTGCCGGTAACGCCCGGCGGCAAATACAACTTTGGCCAAGTGACCAGCAACCTGCCGCGGTTCATGGACGGCCGGCATTTGTCCGACATCGCCCGGTTCGAACCCGGCGACCTGTATCAGCGCAGTCTCGACCTTGACTTGCGGCGCGCGATCCTGGCGACCGGGATCGTGTCCAGTGTGACCGTCAAACCGGTCGCGGTCGCCCAGCCCGCGAACGGCCAGCCGGGGACCGTCGACATGGCGGTCGAGATGATCCCGGCCAAGCTGCGCACGCTGGCGGGCCGGATCGGCTACGGCACCGGCGAGGGCTTCAAGATCGAAGGAAGCTGGGAGCATCGCAACCTGTTTCCGCCCGAAGGCCTGCTGCGGGTGCGCGGGATCGTCGGAACCAACGAACAGCTGGCCGGGGTCACCTTCCGCAAGAACAATTTCCACGGCCGTGATCAGGTCCTGTCACTCGACGCGTTCGTCAGCGCGCTCGACTACGCTGCCTACGATGCCCAGACCGCTTCGCTGGTCGGCAAGTTCGAACGGCTGAGCACGGTCCTGTTCCAGAAGCCGTTCAGCTGGTCGGTCGGGCTCGAACTGGTGGCGACCGCGGAGCGCCAGGCCGATGCGGCTGGCAATCTCGGCCCGCGGCAGACCTATTTCGTCGGCGCAATCCCGCTTTACGCCCAGCTCGATACGTCGGACGACTTGCTCAACCCGACCAAGGGCTTCCGGATCAGCGGGCGGCTGTCGCCCGAAACCTCGCGCACCAACAGTGTGCAAAGCTTCTACGTCCGGACCCAGGCGGACGCGAGCTACTACCGCTCGATCAGCGACACCATCGTGCTCGCGGCTCGCGCCCGGCTGGGCAGCATCGTCGGCGCCCAGGTCGCTGCGATCGCGCCGTCGCGGCGGCTCTATGCGGGCGGCGGCGGGTCGGTGCGCGGCTATGGTTACAAGGCGATCGGTCCGCGCAACGACGCCGGTGATCCAACGGGTGGCCGGTCGCTGACGGAGCTGGCGTTCGAGGCGCGCATTCGCACCGGGTTCTTCGGCGGCGCGCTCCAGGTGGTGCCGTTCATCGACGCCGGCACCGTCGGCGAAAACGAGTTGCCCGGCTTTGACGAGATCAAGCTCGGTGCGGGCGTCGGGGTTCGCTACCTGACCGGGTTCGGCCCGATCCGGGTCGATGTCGCCGTGCCGCTCAATCCGGGCCCCAATGACAGCCCGGTCGCCGTTTACGTCGGGTTGGGGCAGGCCTTCTGATGGTCGGCAGCGACGTCGCTTCGCCCACCGAAGCTGCCCCGCCGCGCGCCCGGTCGCGGGCCCGGCGCATCGTGCGCGGTATCGGGGGCCTGCTGCTTGCGCTGGTGCTGATCGTGGTCGTGGCGGTCGGATGGCTGCATACCGGTTCGGGGCGGCAATTCATCGTCGACCAGATCGCCAAGGTGGCGCCGGCATCCGGACTGTCGGTCGATGTCGGACGCATCTCCGGCTCGCCGTTGTGGGGCGCCACGCTTTACGACGTCAAGCTGCGCGATGCGGACAAGAAGCTGTTTCTGGAGGTGCCGGAGGTCGAGCTCAACTGGCGGCCGTACCGGTTCCTCTACGCCGGGCTCGACGTCCGCCACCTGGTGCTCCACGGCGGCACCCTCTACGCCAAGCCGCGCCTGTTGTCCGGCGATCCCAACGCGCCGACACTGCCCAACTTCGACATCCGCATCGATCATTTCGTGGTCGACAAGCTCAAGATCGCGCGCGGCTTCCTGGGCGAGGAGCGGATCGTTTCGCTGCGTGCGAAGGCCGATGTGCGAAAGGGGCTGGTCTACCTGAAGGCCGATGGCGACCTTGGCGTGGGCGATCGGCTCAACGCGCTGGTCAATGCCGAGCCTGACGGCAACCGGTTCGATCTCGATTTCGATTACCGCGCGCCCAAGGGCGGATTGCTTGCCAAGTTGCTCGGGGTCGATGCCTCTTCGCGCGCGGTGATTAAAGGGCGCGGAACCTGGACCAAATGGGACGGCGCGTTCGTGGTCGATCAGGGTGCGACGCACATTGGCGCGTTCAAGCTGTACAATCGCAAGGGCGTCTACAAGATCGTCGGTCAGGCGCGGCCCGGCGGGTTCCTGTCGGGGTTGCCGGCGCGCGCGCTGGGCCCGGCGGTCGGCGTGCTCGGAGTCGGCACGCTGACCGACAGCGTGCTCGATGGCCTGCTCCAGGTCCGCGGCGTCGGCGTGACCGCCAACGCAACCGGCAAGGTCGACCTGGCCCGCAACCTGTTCGAGAACGTCAAGGTCGACGCCAAGCTGCTCGACAAGGACATCTTCGGGCCCGGCCTGGCGGTGCGCAACGCGACGCTGCAGGCAACGCTAACCGGCAAGTTCCGCGACCTGACGGTGCCGCACGTGCTGACGATCGGCCAGCTCGACGCGGGCGGGACCAAGTTCGATCGCATCGTCCAGCGCGGCACGGTCACCTCGAACGGGGTGATTTCGATTGTTCCGGTCCAAGCCACCGTGGGCCGCATCACCAGCGGCAACACAATGCTCGACCCCAAGCTGGTCAACGGGCGTATCGGCGGCACCATTCGGTGGGCCAATCACCGGATGGAATCACGCGAGCTGCGGGTGGTGTTCCCCGGCCTGACCGCGCGGCTGGCGTTCGTGGGCGACCTTGAAAAAGGCGCCTACGCGCTGGCGGGGCCGGTCCACGCCAGCCAGATCACGCTGCAAAACCTGGGCGTGGTCGATACCGACGCCAATATCCGATTCCGCATCGGTAGCGCCTACCCGTGGCAGCTGGAGACCGAGCTGGTCGGACGCATGACCAAAGTGACCAATGCCACGCTGGCCAATCTCGCCGGGGGCAACATCCGCTTCCGCGGCGGGATGACGCTTGGGGCCGCGCGGCCGATCGCGTTCCGCCGCCTCGCCATCGCCTCGAACAAGCTCAGCCTGGTACTCGACGGGAAAATCCAGAACGGGGTTACCACGCTGGCGGGCAGCGGCCGGCAGGCGGACTACGGGCCGTTTACCGTGCAGGCGACGATCGCCGGGGACGGGCCCCACGCGACGCTAGTGTTTGCCAACCCCTATCCGGCCGCGGGGCTGAAAAACGTCAAAGTGGCGCTGGCGCCGACCGCCAACGGATTCCGCGTCGATGCCGCCGGGCAATCGTTGCTCGGCCCGTTCGACGGGCGGCTGGTGCTGGTGTCGCCTGCGCACGGCCCGACGCGGATCGATATCGAACGGCTCAATGTGTGGCGCACCGCGGTCACCGGCTCGCTGACGCTCGGCAACGGCGGCGCGAGTGGAAACTTGCGCCTCTCCGGCGGCGGGCTCGACGGAACCGTGGCCTTGACCGCGCGCGCCGGCGGACAGGCGTTTGCGACCGATTTGACTGCCAACGAAGCACAGTTCGCCGGGCCTACGCCGCTCGGCGTGCGGCAGGGCACATTGCAGGCCAGCGGGTTCATCGGCGGCGGCAACTGGACCGTGAACGGGACCGTGCGCGCCGCCGGCATCACCTATGGGCAACTGTTCATCGGCCGCCTTCAGGGTCAGGCGCAGGTCACCAACGGCCAGGGCACCTTCGCGGCGCAGCTTGCCGGGCGGCGCGGGAGCCAGTTCGATCTCAGCCTGACCGGCGACGCCACTCCGAGCCAGATTCGCGTTGCGGCCAAGGGTTCCTATGCCGGCCGGCCGATCTCGATGCCGCGCCGTGCGGTCCTGCTGAAGACGCCTGACGGGGGATGGCAGCTGCAGCCGACCCAACTCAGTTTCGGCGGCGGGATTGCGATCGCCGAAGGACGCTTCGGGGGGACGCAGCCGATCCGGGCGCACGTCCGTCTGGCGAGCATGCCGCTGTCGCTGGTCGACGCATTCGGCGCCGACCTCGGGATCGGGGGCACGGTTTCGGGCATCGTCAATGTCGGCGCCGGGCCGGGCGGCGTTCCGATCGGCGACGTGCGGGTGATCGTCAGCCGGCTCACGCGATCGGGGCTGGTGCTGTCGTCGCGTCCGCTCGACCTGGCGGTTGTCGGACGCCTGTCGCCCAGCATGTTGCAGGCGCGGGCGGTGCTGACCGAAGGCGGCACCACGCGCGGGCGGCTGCAGGCGCGGATCGACGGGCTGCCGGCCGGCGGCGCGTTGATGGAAAGGCTATACGCCGGCAACCTGTTCGCCCAGTTGCGCTACACCGGTCCGGCGGATGCCCTGTGGCGGCTGGCCGCGCTTGAGCTGTTCGACGTGACCGGCAACGTCAACATAGCGGCCGACGTGACCGGCAGTTTGCGCCAGCCGAATGTGCGCGGCTCGCTCGCCGGCGATGGCCTGAGAGTGCAGAGCGCGCTGACGGGTACCGACCTTAACAATGTCACGGCGCGCGGCAATTTCGTCGGCTCGCGCTTCCAGCTGAGCAGCTTTGCCGGCGCGACGCCAAACGGCGGCAGGGTCTCGGGCAGCGGAATCGTCGATTTGTCCAACATGGACCGCACCCATGGGCCGCAGATCGACTTGCGAATGGCGATGCGCAACGCCGAGGTCATGAACCTGTCGAACATGGGCGCGACCGTCACCGGGCCGATGCGGATCGTATCGACCGGATCGAGCGGAACGATCGCCGGGCGGCTCGAGGTCGAGCGGGCGCGCTGGGTTCTGGGAGGCAGTGCGGCGGCCGCCAAGCTGCCCAACATCCGAACGCGCGAAATCAACCTGCCGCCCGATTTGCGGCTAGTCGCGGCACTGGGGCCGGCGTGGCGCTATCTGATCGATGCCAAAGCACCGGGCGGGGTGACGGTCACCGGCATGGGGCTCGACAGCGAATGGAGCGCCAATGTGCGCCTGCGCGGCACCACCGAGGCGCCGACCATCCTGGGTGACGCGCAGGTGGTCCCTCGTCAGGGGTTCTATTCGTTTGCCGGCACGCGCTTCGACATTACCCGCGGCGTGATTGCCTTCGACGGCGCTTCGCCCCCGGACCCGCGGATCAATATCGAAGCGCAAGCGAACCTCCCCAATATCAGCGTAACGGCTTCGGTGATCGGCAACTCCAGCAAGCCGATCATCACCTTCACCTCGAACCCCGGCCTGCCCGAGGAGGAGATCCTGACCCGCCTGCTGTTCGGCGATTCGATCACCAACTTGTCGGCGACCGACGCGCTGCAACTGGGCGCGGCACTGGCGAGCTTGCGCGGGGGGAGCGGGATCGACCCGATCAACAAGCTGCGCACCGCGATCGGCCTCGACCGGCTGCGCATTGTCGCCGCCGACCCCGCACTCGACCGCGGCACCGCGATTGCTCTGGGCAAGAACTTCGGGCGCAAGTTCTATGTCGAGATCGTCACCGACGGACGCGGCTACAATGCGACCCAGCTCGAGTATCGAATCACCAGTTGGTTGACGCTGCTGGCGACCATCAACACCCTGGGCCGCAATACCGTGGCGGCCGAGTACAGCCGGGATTACTGAGCCGGCTCCTCGCCGCTCGTGGCCAGTCCGGAGTCGCCGCGTCAGATCTTCTTGAGGATGCTGTCGATCGGCAGGGCCACGCCGTTGCCGGCCAGCACTGGCTCGCCGATCAGCTTTGCGCTGGAGCCGTCTTCCTGCGTGACGATAATGGTCGCGCCGCTATTCGTGAATGTGACCACGTGGCCGCCCATGGTCTTCATCTTCGCGCCGTTGCCGGCAGCCCGTTGGATCGCGTCCGAAATATCACGCGGGGTCAGATAGCCCGGCACGATGTGATCGCGCAGGATGGCGACCATCGCCGCGCGCTGCTCGGGCTTCTTTAGCTCGGCGCCGGCGGCGCCAAGCTTGTCGAACGCGGCGTTCTGCGGCGCGAGAATAGTGTAGGGCGCGGCCCCGTCAAACACTTGGGTCAGTCCGGCTTCCTTGAGCGCACCCGACACGGTGGACAGGTCGTCGGCATGCGCCAGGCCGGCCGCGAGGGTGTTTTCGCTCGCGGCGCCGGTCTGAGACTGAGACCCGGAGTCCTTGTCCGACTTGCTGCACGCCGCCCCGGCAAGCAGCGTGGCTACCGCCAGTGATGTGGCAAGAAGCCGGCTCACAGGACGGTTCCCAACAGCTCGATCGCGGCGGTGATCAGCTGGGTCTTGGGATCGACATCGTACACATAGCCATCGCTGTACCGATACATGTCGGTTGGTGAATCGGCATACTGGTCGCGATAGGGATAGGGGACGTTGTACGCGTCATATCCCGCCGGCAGCCGTTGACCGACGTTGAAGTTGTCGCCGGTCAGCAGCCCGGCGATCGAGGTGATCGCGGAACTAGACGGATCAACGCGGTAGATGACGTTGTCGGCATAACGATAGGTATCGACCGGTCCAAGACCGTAGTAGCGCTGGTAGTAGTCGGGCAGCGCAACCGACTGGTAGGTGCTTGGCCAGCCGTTGCCGATACCCAGCGCTCCGCCCAGCAACGGGATAAAACTGGCTACGCCGCCTGTGTTGGTCAAACGGTAGAGGTATCCGTTGTCGTAGACATACCGGCCGTCGCGGGCGAGATTCGAATACCCCCACCAGTCAGGCCGATAAAGAGACTCGCGCCATGCGGCGTCTTGGTTCCGGTCAAGGCCGGGCGGGCGGCAGCCGTTGTTCTTGGCCGCGAGGCCCGGGGGGCATCCATCGACAAGACCCTGGCTGGGCGCGGCAAACACCTGCTGTAATCGCGCGTCGTCATCGGCCGAGCGGGTGTGCCAAGTATCGCGCCCTGTTTTTCTGGCTGGTCCGCCGTCGTCAGTCGGTACCCCATTATTCGCCATCGCACGGGGCGTCGGCTCGGTTCGCACGGCGCGTTGCGCGGAATCGTCAAATTGCCTTGCCTGCCCCGGTGCGCGTTTCTCGGACTGGGGGATCGCTTGGCTGGGTCGATTGGACTTGGACGCATCGCCGTCGGGTCCGTCGCGTCCATCCGGCCGTGTCGCTTTCACAATGTTGCCATACGCCTCGACACTGCCACCTTTGCCCTTGCTGGATCCGTTTTCATTTCCCGCTGCGGCCGCTTGCATGCCCGGGCCTCGGTCAGCCGGTCCATTGCCCCCATCGTTGCCGCCACCATCGCCGCCGTGACCTTTGCCCTGTGCCAATGCGGGGCTTGTCGCCAGCGCGAACGCGGCGATCCCGAGCAGCCAGTTGGTATGCATTAGTTAACTCCTTGCCCTGCGAGAACGGCACTCCGGCTCGGTCGTTCCCCGTGCGCGCGGGCCTCGGATACCATAGCCTCCGGAACGGATCGTCGATTCGGGGCTTTGCTTGGGCATGTACGATGAAGGGGCGGGGCAATGATCAAGGCATGGCCGGCAATCGCGGCGACGGCGATGGTTCTGAGCGGGTGCTCGACTGTGACCTCGGTGTTCGACACCGGGGCGCCCAATCCCGCGGGACATACCGTATACCTGGCGGCGGCGGCTGCGAGCGACCTGTTCGAAATCGAGAGCGCGCAAGTTGCGTTGGCCAAGTCCCCGCGAGCGGATGTACGCGCCTTTGCCGAGACGATTCTGCGCGAGCATACCCTCTCGTCGGTGGCGCTGGCCGATGCCACGCGCCGCGGGGGATTCGTGCCTGCGGCGGGAATCCTCGATTCGGGCCAGCAGGTCATGCTCAACCAGTTGCAGAATGCCGGCCCGGCGACCGTCGATGGCCTGTTCCTGAGCCAGCAGGTCGGCGCGCACGATCGCGCTTACGCCTTGCACCGCAATTACGGGTTGAGCGGGGATTCCCCCGAACTGCGCGAGTTCGCCACCATGGTGGCGCCTATCGTGCGCGAGCACCTCGCCGCGGCGCAGCGGCTCGATTGATCCAAAGAGGGCGCCCAGATCGCTCCGGACGCCCTCTTTTTCAAGTCGATCCGTGCGGGATCAGTAGCTGTAGTACATGTCGAACTCGACCGGGCTCGGCGCGGTTTCCCACCGCATCACATCGGCCCACTTGATCTCGCAATAGGCGTCGATCTGGTCTTTTGAGAACACATCGCCCTTGAGCAGATAGTCGTGATCGGCCTGCAGCGCTTCGAGCGCTTCGCGCAGCGAGCCGCATACCGTGGGGACTTCGGCCAGTTCCGCCGGCGGCAAGTCGTACAGGTTCTTGTCCATCGGCTCACCCGGATGGATCTTGTTGGTGATCCCGTCGAGCCCTGCCATCAGCAGCGCGGCGTAGCACAAGTACGGATTGGCCATCGCATCGGGGAAGCGGAACTCGACGCGCTTGGCCTTTTCGCCCGAGCCGTAAGGAATGCGGCAAGACGCTGACCGGTTGCGGGCCGAATAGGCCAGCAGCACCGGCGCTTCGTACCCCGGGACCAGCCGCTTGTAGCTGTTGGTGGTGGGGTTGGTGAAGGCGTTAAGCGACTTGGCGTGCTTGATCACGCCGCCGATGAAGAACAGGCAGTTCTCGCTCAGCCCGGCATAACCGTTGCCCGCGAAAGTCGGCTTGGAGCCTTCCCACAGCGAGATGTGGGTGTGCATCCCGCTGCCGTTATCCTTGGCGATCGGCTTGGGCATGAACGTGGCCGTCTTGCCGTACGCCTGAGCGACCATGTGGACGACATATTTGTAGATCTGCATGCGGTCCGCGGTCTGGACCAGGGTACCGAACGTCAGCCCCAGTTCGTGCTGCGCCGCGGCCACTTCGTGATGGTGCTTGTCGCACGGCAGGCCCATTTCGAGCATGGTCGAGACCATCTCGCCACGGATGTCGACGGCGCTGTCGACCGGCGCAACCGGGAAATATCCGCCCTTCGCGCGCGGCCGGTGCCCGAGGTTGCCGCCTTCCATCTCGGTGCCGGTGTTGGTCGGCAGCTCGACATCGTCGATCTGGTAGCCGGAGCCGGCGTAGCCGTCTTCCCAGCGGACGTCGTCGAACATGAAGAATTCGGCTTCCGGGCCGACATAGACCGTATCGCCGAAGCCAGTGGTCTTAAGATAGGCCTCCGAACGCTTGGCGGTCGAACGCGGGTCACGGCTGTAAAGCTCACCCGTCGATGGTTCGACGATGTCGCACACCACGATCATCATCGGCGTGGCGCTGAAGGGGTCGATCCATACTTCCGACAGGTCAGGCTTGAGGATCATGTCGGATTCGTTGATCGTCTTCCAGCCTTCGATCGACGAGCCGTCGAACATCAGGCCTTCCTCAAGCTCGTCCTCGCCGATCACCGACGAGACCATCGTCAGATGCTGCCATTTGCCCTTGGGATCGGTGAAGCGGAGATCGACCCATTCGATCTCTTCGTCCTTGATCCGCTTCACGATGTCCGATGCCTTGACCATGGTATTCCTTCCTGAAAGTTTCCCCCTCGCGGGTGAGCGGGCGGGGTGGGCGTGTGGAAGCCGGTCAGACCGACCTCCGAAAAAAAGTTCAGATCGCCGCTTCGTCCTTTTCGCCGGTACGGATGCGAAGCGCGGACTCGATGGTGCTGACGAAGATCTTGCCATCGCCGATCCGCCCGGTCTGGGCCGCGGCGGCGATCGCCTCGACCGTCTTTTCAGCAAGGCTGTCGGGGACCACGACCTCGAGCTTCACCTTGGGCAGGAAGTCGACCACGTATTCGGCCCCGCGATAGAGCTCGGTATGGCCTTTCTGCCGGCCGAATCCCTTGGCCTCGGTCACGGTAATGCCGGACACGCCGACTTCGTGCAGCGCCTCCTTCACTTCGTCGAGCTTGAACGGCTTGATGATCGCCTCGATTTTTTTCACGTGGACCCCTGAACGAGCTAGTCCGGGCGCGCGGGCGCCGGACGGCTTCCACCATCCCCCGGCAACTATTCTTCAAGAATCGTGCCAGAGCGCGAGCGCCCCGGTTAGACAATCGCGCGCAGGCGCGAAAGGGCGGAATCGCATACATTGGCATGGGCCCGGCGCGTTGCGCGCAACGATCGTTCGAGCCATAGGCCCGGGCGGTGGGCATATAGCGGGCAGGCGCTGCCCACGAATTAGGCATGTGGCAGGCGCAAGCCGGTTGTTTCGGCGAGCCCGGCCATCAGGTTGAGGCTCTGCACTGCGGCCCCGCTGGCGCCTTTGCCGAGATTGTCGAGCACCGCGATCAGACGCGCCTGCACCCCATCGGGCGAAGCGAACACGTAAAGGTCGAGCGCGTCGCTGGGCTCCGCGCTGCGCCGTATCAGCAGCTCGCCATCGGCCTTCGCGCCCATCCGCACGATGGAGCTGGCCCCGTAAAACGCGATGAGCGCTTCGCGCAATGCCTGCGGCGCCGCCGCGCCGGGGATCGCCGCGAGTGGCAGGGGAATCTCGGTCACCATGCCGCGGTGCGCCGGAATTACCGCCGGGCTGAACAGCGGTGCGATTGCCAGTCCGCAACGCTCCTTCATTTCGGGCACGTGCTTGTGCCCAACGTCGAGCGCATAACCGCGCCAGGCGATGTCCTGGTCCGCTTCGAAGCGCGCGATCAGCGCCTTGCCGCCTCCCGAATAGCCCGACACGGCATGGCAGGTGTAGGGCCAATCGGCCGGCAGCAGCCCGGCACGCACCAGCGGGGCGAGCAAGGCGATAAAACCGGTCGAATAACAGCCCGGGTTCGATACCCGCCGCGCCTGCGCCACGGCCTCGTGGCCGACCACTTCGGGGAATCCGAACACCCACCCCGGCGTTACCCGGTGCGCGCTTGAGGCATCGATAACGCGCACCTTGCTGGCGGGATCGATCAGCGAAACCGCCTCACGCGCGGCGTCGTCGGGCAGGCACAGGATCGCGAAATCCGCGTCGTTGAGCGCCTCGCGACGGGCGACCGGGTCCTTGCGCCGGGCCTCATCGAGCGTAATCAGCGCAAACTCGCTCCGCCCGGCGAGCCGGTCGGCGATTTCCAGGCCCGTGGTGCCCGCCCCGCCATCGATGAATACGCTTTGTGTCACGACAGCGTTTCGAGCCGGTCGAGGTGGACGTAGCCGGTCGGACCCGCCAGCGACAGCGACCCCCAGGCATAGCTGCCGGTAACGTCAAGCACCCCGAAACTATCGCCTTCCATCAGCGTGCACAGCACCTCGGCGTCCTCGGCCGGAGTAACGCGCAGCTCGGCGCCCCCCGGCATGACGGCGCGCGGTTGCGGCACCGCGTAGTGCGGAACGAAATATTTTCCGGCAAGACCGATGTGCGCCACGTCGCCGCGCAACGGCAGCCCCGGCGCCGGGCGCGGCATTGGACCCGCCAAGGCGAACGGGCCCTGTGGAACGGTCTCGTCGTTAAGGGGAACATCGGAGCCGGACATGGCCGCGCGATTAGACGGGCTTACCCGGGGGTGCAACCGGCGCTCAGCCGAACCGCCCCTGCAAATAGTGCCACGCGGCGCGCAGGCCGAGTGCATCGCCGCCTTTCGGCCGGCCCGGCTTGGCGGCCGGACGCCACGCGAACGTATCCAGATGTAGCCAGTCGATCGGGGTACCATCAGCATGGGCCCCAACAAAACGGTCGAGGAACAGCCCGGCGACCGACGCTCCGGCGAAGCCGTTGGTGTGCGCATTGTTGAGGTCGGCGATGTCCGACTTGAGCCATTCGCGGTAAGCTTCGGGTAGCGGCAGGCGCCAGCACTCGTCATCGTGCGCCCGCCCGGCGGCGAGCAAGGCGTCCGCGGTTGCATCGGTACGCGCCATCAAGGCGGGCAGATCGGGCCCGAGCGCGACCCGCGCCGCACCGGTCAGAGTGGCGAAATCGATGATCAGCACGGGGTTTTCTTCACTGGCGCGAGTCAGGGCATCGCCCAGCACCAGCCGGCCCTCGGCATCGGTATTGCCGATCTCGACGGTCAATCCCTGGCGGCTCTTGAGTACGTCGCCCGGGCGAAAGGCGTTGCCAGCAATCGCATTCTCGACCGCGGGAACCAGACAGTGCAGCCGCACCTTGAGCCCCGCGCTCATTACCAGCCCGGCCAGCGCCAGCGCGTGCGCGGCGCCGCCCATGTCCTTTTTCATCAGCAACATGCCGCTCGCCGGCTTGATGTCGAGCCCGCCTGAATCGAAGCACACGCCCTTGCCGACGATCGCCAGCACCGGCGCGTTCGGGTCCCCCCAGGCGATGTGCAGCATCCGGGGCGCGTGTTCGCGCGCGGCGGCGCGGCCGACGGCCTGAACCATCGGGTATTCGCGCGCGAGCGCTTCACCCTTGGTCACGGCGAGCTTGGCGTGGTGGGCCTTGGCCAGCCGCTCCGCCTCGCGCTCCAGCGCCGCAGGCCCCATGTCCTCGGCCGGGGTATTGACGAGGTCGCGTACCAAAGTGACCGCTTCGGCCTCGGCCAGCGCCGGGGCGATGGCTTTCGCTTCCTTGATCAGCAGCACGCGGGGCCCGGCGGCGTCCTTGTCGTCGCGGTAGCGGGTAAAGCGGTATTGCGCGGTCTGCCAGCCGAGCAGCGCCCGGCCGGGCGCTCCGGACGCCAGCCGATAGGTGCCCGCCGGCAAGGCCTCCGCCACCCTCGCCAGGCACCAACTCGACAGATCCGCGGGATCGGCCACCCCCGCCGCCACGAACCACCCGTCGCCTTCGGGCACGATCCCGACCTGGAAGCCGCCGCCGATGAATTTCTGCGCCGCGAGCGCCGCCCGCTGTCCGGCGGTGAGGTTGCGCGCAAAAGCCTCGAAGCCGTGGCTGTCGGTCAGGTGGATGGCAATCGCGCTCTGTCCGCGATCGGGCTGGATCAGATCTTCGGTGGTACCCATCGAAATCCGCTTGCCCGTTCGCGGGCGATTTGGGAAGGCGCTGGCGATGCGGCGATTGGTATGCGTGCTCGCGATGGCGCTCCCGGGCTGCAATAGTCCGCCCACGGAACAACCACGACCGACGCCGGCGCCGTCCGCCGCGGTCCGGGCTACGGCCAGCGCGCACGCGGTGGCGTCCGCCACCAGCAGCGGGGCACGCGCGGTGTCCGAGGAAACGGACGATTTCCTGTTCGAGTATTCCTATCCCAAGCGGGCCGGGCGCATTCCCGAACTGGCCGCGCTGCTCGACCGGCGTCTCGACAAGACCCGGGCGGACCTTGCGGCCGAGGCGGCCGCCGCGCGGCGCGAAACGCGGGCGGACGGGTTCCCCTACAACAAGCACAGCACGCAGGTGAAATGGCAGTCGGTGGCTGACGTGCCCGGGTGGCTCAGTCTGTCGGGCGACGTATCTTCGTACAGCGGCGGCGCGCACGGGAATTATGGCTTCGATTCGCTGGTATGGGACAAAGCCAACGCGCGCGCTTTAAATGGCGTGGACCTGTTCCAGTCCGCTGCCGCGCTCGACAAGGCGCTGGGTTCGCGGCTGTGCCGCGCGCTTGATGCAGAGCGCGCCAAGCGGCGCGACAAGGCCAAGCCCGCCGGCAGTGTTGAAGAATTCGACAAATGCATCGCGGTCAAGGATGCGACGGTGCTGGTCGGCTCACGCGGCAAGCGCAAGTTCGACCGGATCACCGTACAGTACGGGCCCTATGCCGCCGGTCCCTATGTCGAAGGAGCGTATGAGCTCGACTTCCCGGTCGACGGCGCGGTTCTTGACGCGGTCAAGCCCGAATACCGGGGCGCTTTCGCGGCTCGCAATTGAGCGGGCGAATTGCTACCTCCAGTTGATGACCCAATACCAGCAAGTCACCGCCGACACCTCGGTTTACCGCGACGGCACGATCAAACTCCATGGCCCCGACGGTTTCGCAGGGATGCGCCGGGCGGGCCGCCTGGCGGGCGAAATCCTCGACGCGATCGCGCCGCTGGTCCGGCCCGGTGTCACGACCGAACAGCTCGACCGCGTGGTGCGCGAGATGACGCTCGATGGCGGCGCGGTCCCCGCGACGCTCGGCTATCGCGGCTACACGCACTCGTGCTGCATCTCGGTCAATCATGTGGTGTGCCACGGTATTCCGTCTTCGAAAGGGCTCAAGGACGGCGACATCGTCAACGTCGACGTCACCCCGCTGCTCGACGGGTGGCACGGCGATTCGAGCCGTATGTACCTGGTCGGCGATGTATCGCTAAAAGCGCGCCGGCTCGTCGAGGTTACCCACGAATGCCTGATGATCGGCATTGCCCAGGCCCGGGCGGGCGCGCGGCTGGGAGATGTCGGCGCGGCGATCCAGGCGCATGCCGAGCAGCACCGCTACGGCGTGGTGCGCGATTTCTGCGGGCATGGCGTCGGGCGCCTGTTCCACGATGCACCCGAAGTGGTCCACGCCGGACGCGCGGGCACCGGGCCGGAACTGCGCGCGGGCATGTTCATGACCATCGAACCGATGATCAATCTTGGGAAATCGACGGTCAAAGTACTCGGCGACGGGTGGACCGCGGTAACGCGTGACAAGAGCCTGAGCGCCCAGTTCGAGCATTCGATCGGGATCACCGATGGCGACGCGGAAATTTTCACCATCAGCCCCACCGGCAGGCACAAGCCACCTTACGCCTGATCGCGGCAAGGCACGCGCTGATTCTGCCGATCGCTTCGGCGGCGCGGTTAGCCTTCGCGCGCGGCCCGGATCGCGGCGCCGCCGGCGAACGGCGCGATTGCTATCAACAGCAGACTGATTGCGGCCGTGAGCGCCAGGCCGCTGCCGCCGCCATCAGCGAGCGCGCCGGCACCGAACACCAGCAGCGGCACCGCGAGCGGGATCAGCAGCAAGCCGCTGAGCGCCGCGCCGCCGCCCAGACCGACGGTCATCGCGGCAATAATCAGCCCGACCGCAGCGAGGCCCGGTGTCCCGGCCAGCAGGCCCAGTTCGACGATCCGTAACGTCGCGCCGTCGAGTCCGAGCAGCGCCGCGGCGGGCAGGGCCGCAAGCATCAGCGGGGGGCCGAAACTGAGCCAGTGCGCGAGCATCCGCACTGCCACCAGTACTTCCTCTGAAATTCCGCGCACGGCCCATTGGTCGAACAAGCCGCGCTCGAGGTCGCTCGCCAGCAGCCGTTCGAGCGGCAGGATCGCGGCGAGCAGCGCGCCGATCCACACCACGCCGCCGCCGGTCCGCCGCAACAGCTCGGGCGCGGGGCCGACTGCGAACGGGAACAGCATCGCCACCGCGAGAAAGAACAGCACCGGCAGCAGTCCGCCGCCGCGCCGACCCCCGGGCAGCAACAGCGCGAGATCGCGCTGGAACACGGTCATCAGCGCGCTCATGGGGCAAAGTCCGGCACGGCCAGCATGGCCAGCCCCGGCAAGGCGAACGGTTGGTGTGAGGCGATGACGGCGATCCCGCCGGCCGCACAATGCTCCGCCACCAGGGCCTCGCACAAGGCGACAGCGTCGCGGTCCAGCCCGTTGAGCGGCTCGTCGAGCATCCACAGCGGCGCGCCTTGCGCGGCCACGCGGGCAAGCGCGGCGCGCTTGCGCTGGCCGGTCGACAGGTACCGGACCGGCACATCCAGCAGCCCATCGAGGCCCAGGTAACCCACCGGCGGATGCCGCCCTTGCGAAGGGGCGTCGAGCCGGGTCCAGAACTCGAGCGCCCGGGCCAGCGGCAAGTCACCGTCGAGCGCGGGGCGGTCATCGAGCAAGGCGACCCTCCCGGCACGTTCGACAGTGCCCGCAAGGGGTCGCAACAGGCCGGCCAGGATGCGGATCAAGCTCGACTTGCCGGTGCCGTTGGCGCCCGTCAGCTGCACCGCCTGGCCCGAATCGAGAGTCAGCGACAGGCTGCGGAACAGCACCCGGTCGCCCCGGCGGTAGGCCAGGTCCGACGCGGCCAGTCTTGTCTCCTCTGGCCAGGCGGGTTCCATGGCGGGCGGGGTTAGGGCACAAGGACGCAAGCGACAATCCTTCGCCACGCCCTCGACGATCGGAGTAAAGCGAGCCGATGCCAATTCCGCAATTGCCCGCGGCCGAGCGCACAGCTGCGCTCTCCGGACTGCCCGAATGGACCCAACGCGGCGACGGCCTGGCGATCGAGCGGAAGTTCGCGTTCGCCGACTTCAGCGCCGCCTTTGCATTCATGACGCGGGTCGCGCTGCTCGCCGAAGCGCACGACCATCACCCTGAATGGTCGAACGTCTACAACCGCGTGGCGATCACCCTGACGACGCATGATGCCGGCGGTCTTTCGGAGCGGGACATAACGATGGCGCGCGCCATCGACGCGCTGGGCTAGGGCAACCCGACCAGCTCGGCGCCCGCGGAAACGTGCGCGGTCGAGGCGGCGACCGCTCCGCCGACCTGTTCGGCCCGGCCTCCGAGCACGGTCGCCAGGAAATTCTCGGCCAGTGCGTTGAAAGCGATGTTGTTGGCCGGCTTGGCAAAGCCGTGCCCCTCGTCGGGGAACACCACGTATGTCACCGGGATGCCGTGCTTTTGCATCGCGGCGACGATCTGATCGCTTTCGCTTTGCTTGACGCGCGGATCGTTGGCGCCCTGGCCGATCAACAGCGGGCGGCATATCCGATCGGCGGCGTGGAGCGGGCTGCGATCGATCAGCAGCTGCTTGCCGTCCGGCGTGCCCGGATTGCCCATCCGCTCGTGGAACTGCTTGACCATCGGTGCCCAGTACGGCGGGATCGTCTCGAGCAGGGTCTCGAGGTTCGAGGGGCCGACGATGTCCACCCCGCACGCGAATACCTTGGGCGTGAACGCCAGCCCGGCGAGCGTGGCGTATCCGCCATAGGAGCCGCCCATGATCGCCACCTTGTCGCGCTCGGCCACGCCGTGGGCCACTGCCCATTCGACCGCGTCGATCAGGTCGTCGTGCATCCGGGCGCCCCATTCGAGGTTGGCGGCGTTGACGAACGCCTTGCCAAACCCGGTCGAGCCGCGGAAGTTGACGCTGAGCACCGCGTAGCCGCGGTTGGCGAGCCACTGGTGCGACCGGTTGAAACCGTACCCGTCGCGCGCCCACGGGCCGCCGTGGACCAGCAGCACCATCGGGGCCTGCCCTTCCGTACCCGGCGGCAGCGTCAGGTAACTGACCATCTGCAGACCGTCGCGGGTCGGAATCTCGAGCGCCCGCATCGGCTGGAGCGGGGCGCCGACCAGCTCTGGCCGGGTGACGTAGAATTCGGTCAGGGTGCGCGCGGTGCGGTCGTAGAGATAGGCCACCGCGGGTCCGGTCAACGGGTCGTTCCACACCACCCACCGGTCGTCGGCATCGGTCCGGCCGCTGACCCCGAATTCGCCCTCGAGCTGGCTCCGCAACCAGTCGAGCGAAGCCTTGATGCCGGCATCGAGCGCGGTCCATTCGCTCTTGAGGTAAGTGGCGGCATAGGCCTCGACCACGCCGGTTACCGGATTGCGCAAGGTGCCGCTGATGTCGGCCGTGGCGTCCTCGGCGAGCACGGTGCGCGCGCCGGTGGCGGTGTCTTCGGCAATCAGCGCGGCAGTGTCGCGGCCGCGGCTGTCGATCCAGTACAGCGTCGTGCCGTCGGTGGTGTAGCCGGCGACGGAGGTGGTGAGCGCGTCTTCCAGCGTGGTCGTCTCGCGCGGGGTGGCAGCGATCGTGCCGTCGCTGATTTCAAACATGTCGGTCCCGCCGGTGTCGTTCTGGTTGATGGCCCAGCGCAAGGTCAGCGTATCGTCGGCCAGGAACCCGGCGTAGGCGTCATTCTTCATCACCAGCTTGAGCGCGCCGGTGTTGAGATCCAAGCGGTAGACGTCGTGGAAACGCGCATCACGGTCGTTGAGCCCGACCAGGACCTGGTCCTTGAGCGTGTTCGAGCCGCCGATCAGACGCACGCGGGTATTGTCGCGCGGGGTCAACCCGCGCTCCTCGCCGCTGGCCACATTCACCTGATACAGCAAGTAGTTTTCGTCGCCCGCCTTGTCTTGGATGTACAGCACGCTGGCCGAGTCCGCGGCCCAGAAGTGCATTGGGATCGGCCGGTCGGCGGAACAGGTCATCAGTCGCGCGGCGGTCGGATCGGCGGCGGGCGCGACCCACACGTTGAGTACGCCTTCGTGCGGGGCCATCCAGCTCAGCCACTGCCCGTCCGGGCTGATCGATCCGCCCGAACGGGTCGGGTTGCCGAACAGGTCGTCGCGCGGGATCAGAGGCGTCGCGGCGACGCGTGTTGCGGCGGAAGGGCGGGTGGCGAGGTCGGTCATCGAGGCATCCTTGGAACTGTATTAGAATGGCAATACACACAGGGCCGAGGGCGACACAAGCGACAATCCAACATTGGGCGTCACCCTGTTTCCCTCAGGGATTTCCGCGGGTTTGAAGGCCAAGAGCGACACCGCCGCCTGCAGAAAAATAAAGTGTTCTTTCCTTGTTGGGCAATAAAACTCTCAGGCGCGAATTTTCCGAGGAAATTGAACGTGCTGGATCGAGTCCAAGCGCTGGATCGGCTGGTGTATGAAAACGATTTTTGCCGCAAATGTTCGCTTTCCGCTCGTTGCGAACAATCGCGAGTCATGCTTGATGCTGCTCTTTGAGGTGGTGGATATGCAAGGTCTGGCGAACGAGGTTCCTGAACTTTGTGCTTCGCCGCCACCGCGCAGGCCGCGACGTACGCATCGCAAGCTGCACGGCTACTTCGTCGCATTCGCCCTAATCTTTGCCACCCTTGTACTAACCGGCTTCTCGCGAACTTTCTTGATCCCCATCGCGCGTGGCAAGTTATTCAAGCCACCGATCGTCCATGTTCATGGAGCATTATTTTTCGCTTGGACATTCCTGCTCGTGACTCAAGCCGTCCTTGCGGCGACCAAACGGCTAAGAGCTCATCGCACCATCGGGTCAATTGGGGGTTGGCTAGTGCTTCCAATGCTTGCGCTCGGAACGATAGTTTCGGCGCGCGACACAGTTAATGACTTTAGGTCAGGCGATAGTGAGGCTCTCTCGTTCTTCTACGGTGAATTGGCGGATCTCGCCATCTTCGGCCTGCTTGCGGGCGCTGCCATGCTGTTGCGGAAAAAGCCAGAGCACCACAAGCGCTTGGTACTCCTCGGCAGCCTGGGCCTGCTGGGAGCGGCCATGGGCCGAATTCATGAAATCGACGGCTGGCAACAGTCCGTGTTTTTCGCACTCGTTGCGTCTGTAGTCGGTTACGACATCGCCAGTCGCCGAAACCTCCACTGGGCTACTGTAGTTGGTGCAGCCGTTCTCCTGGGAATCAGCCTTACTGAGGAGTGGATTGGCAAGACGGCGATGTGGCTGAGTACCGCTCACCATCTGCTCAAAGTTTGAGTGGGTAGGCAGCTTGCTTGTCGATGTCCGCCAACGTCCCACACCAGAAAGTCTTCTCCACCCTCACAGCGCCGGGTTGTTGTAGCAATGCCAGGTGAACACCGCGACCGCGCCGCGGTGGGGGCGCCAGGTTTCGGCGAGTTCGCGGGTCTGCTGTTCGCTCGGGCGCTCGGCCAGGCCGAGGATCTTGCCGATCCCGGCCTGGACCGCGAGATCGCCCGCCGGCCAGATATCGGTCCGCCCTTCGGCGAACAGCAGGTAGATTTCTGCCGACCAGCGGCCGATGCCCTTAATCCGGGTCAGCTGGGCGATCGCCTCTTCATCATCTGTGGGCAGCTTTTTGAGTTCGAGCTCGCCGCTGACCACCAGCTCGCACAGCGAGCGGACATAACCCTGCTTCTGGCGCGACAGCCCGCAGGCCCGCAGCGCGTCGAAGTCGGCCGCCAGTAGCGTTGCAGGCGGCATGTCCTCGCCCAGCAACACTTCGAGCTTGCGCCACACGCTGGCGGCGGCGGCGACGCTGACCTGCTGACCCACGATCGTGCGCAGCAGGGTGCGATAGCCGCGCTCGCGCAGGCGCGGCTCGGGGTAACCGGCGCGCGCCAGCGTGGCGGCAATCGCCGGGTCGCGCGCGGCGACCGCGTCGAGCCCACTGACAATGTCCTGTTCGCGCACCGCTCGCCCTCGCTTGCCAAATGGGGACGCGTTCCGTAGCAGCCGCGCGCCGGAAAGGAACGCCCGTCCCATGCCCAGATTGATCGTCACCACGCGCGAAGACGAAACCCGCGAAGTCGAGGCGCAAGCCGGGCTGACCGTGATGGAGGCGATCCGCGACAACGGCTTCGACGAGCTGCTGGCGCTGTGCGGCGGGTGCTGTTCGTGCGCCACCTGCCACGTCCATGTCGACCCGGAATTCGCCGACTTGCTGCCGGCGATCACCCGCGACGAGGACGACCTGCTCGATTCGAGCGACGATCGCGATCCGACCAGCCGCCTGGCCTGCCAGATTCCGTTTACCGACGCGCTCGACGGGCTGCGCGTGCGGATCGCGGAAGAAGACTGAATAAAGCGGCGCCAAGCCCAACTGCGTTGCAGTTGAAACCAGCGGCGCTTAATCGACCCGCATGACCACGCCTTCCGCGCTTGCCAGCACGCTCGACCTAATCGGCAATACCCCGTTGGTCCTGCTCAAGGGGCCGAGCAAGGCCGCCGGGTGTGAGATCTGGGGCAAGTGCGAATTCGCCAACCCCGGCGCGTCGGTCAAGGACCGCGCGGCGCTGTGGATCGTGCGCGACGCGGAAGCGCGCGGCGGGTTGAAGCCGGGCGGCACCATGGTAGAAGGTACCGCGGGCAACACCGGCATCGGCATGGCACTGGTCACCAATGCGCTCGGCTACAAGGCGGTGATCGTCATGCCCGACAACCAGAGCCATGAGAAGATGGACACATTGCGCGCGCTCGGCGCCGATCTGGTGCTGGTCCCGCCGACCAAGTTCTCCAATCCCGGCCACTTCGTCCACACCAGCCGCCAGCTGGCGGGCGAGACCCCCGGGGCGGTGTGGGCCAACCAGTTCGACAACATCGCCAACCGCCGCGCGCATATCGAAAGCACCGCGCCCGAAATCTGGCAGCAGATGGAGGGGCGGATCGACGGGTTCACCTGCTCGGTCGGCACCGGCGGGACGCTCGCCGGGGTCGGCATGGGGCTCAAGGCGTTCGACGAGGCTGTCACCATCGCGCTGACCGATCCGCACGGCGCGGCGCTGTACAACTACTACGCCTGCGGCGAACTGCGGGCCGAGGGCAGCTCGGTGGCCGAAGGGATCGGCCAAGGCCGCATCACCGCCAATCTCGAAGGCGCGCCCATCGACACCCAGTTCCGCATCTCGGACGAAGAAGGCCTGCATTGGGTCGCCCGACTGTTGCAGGACGAAGGGCTGTGCCTCGGCCTGTCGTCGGGGATTAACGTGGCGGGGGCGGTGGCGCTAGGCAAGCAGCTCGTGGCCCGGGGCGACGGGCCCAAACGGGTGGCGACGATCCTGTGCGACACCGGCTTCCGCTACCTTTCCTCGCTCTACAACCGCGAGTGGCTCGAAGCGAAGGGCCTGCCGGTTTTCGACTGGCTGCGCTGAGCCGCACCCGCTACGACGGGGCATGGCAAGCGAACCCGGCCTTGTTCCCGGACATCCGACACCCGCCGATGCGCCGCTCTCGGGCACCCGCTCGCAAGCGATGCAGCGGCTCCAGGTTGGGGTATTCGGTCTGGCGGCGATGATCCTGCTGGTCGGGCTCGCCAACATCTTCATCACCAGCGCGCGGCATAACGATGCCCGGTCTTCCACCCAAGGCGCGCCGAGCGTGGCGGCGGAGTCCGACACGGCATCGGCGACCGATCCGCTCGCCGATGCCGGGGTGGTACCCGATATGCCGGGGAAGTCGGCCCCCGCGACCTCGGCCAATGCGCCACCGCCGGCGGGCCGCTAGCCCCGCGCTCGTGGCGGCGCTCATGGCTTGCTCGGCGCCCAACGCGGCGCCGGCGGCCAAACCGGATCACGCGCTGCCCCAACTGGGCGTGATGGGCACGATCCCGTTGTACTGGGGCGAGACTGCCGAGTTCGGCGATGTGCTGACCGGCCAGGGCCGGCCGCATTGGGCGCGCGCGGTGCTTGAACGTGGCTATCGCCTGGTCCCGCTCGATGCACTCGACGCGGCCGCGCTCAGGCCGGTCACCGATTTGCTGATGGCCCAGCCGCGGGCGCTGACCGCGGGCGAAAACGTGGCGCTCGACCAATGGGTGCGCGCTGGGGGACGGGTTTTGCTGCTGGCCGATCCACGCATGACCGGCGAATCGCGCTATTCCATTGGCGACAAGCGCCGCCCGCACGACGTAACCCTTCTCACGCCGATCCTGGCGCACTGGGGCCTGGCGATGACGTTCGATGAGGACCAGCCAGACGGCTACCGCACCGAGCAGGCCGGGGGCGGCCCGGTACCTGTCAACTTGCCAGGCCAGTTGTCGGTCATGGCGGGCTCGTCGCAATGCCGCGTGTCAGGCGGCGGCGTGTTGGCACTGTGCGTGCTGGGACGCGGGCGAGCGACCGTCGTGGCCGATGCCGCAGTGCTCGATTCGCAGGCCCCGCGAGAGCCCGCCGTGACCGCGCTGGTGAGGCTTGCCGCGCAGGCTTTCCCCTAGGTAGACCAAAATAATCGCATTTCTCCCCACCTGTCCCGCGATTTCCCCTTTTCTCCCGTAACCACCCGGGTTACATAGTTCGTCCATCGGACAAGTCGCCCGTCACGCATCCCGCCCGGGATGCACCGGCTGCGCTCGCGCGCGGTTCGGAGGGGGGAAGTCTTGTTCGGGGGCAAGTTCGGCTATTTGCCGAAACGGGGTGGCTAAGTGGCGGTAAACGCGGTGCATTATAGCGGACAGGGGTTCTCGCTTCGCGGCGAGAAGAACCGCCTCGCGCTGCCCGCGGCGTTCCGCAAGTCGGTCACCGACTCCAGCGGCGGCGAACGAGTTTTGTGCATCGCCAGGCATGAGCGGTGGAAATGCCTGACCGGATTCGGGCTGTCGCGCACGGCTGGCTTCGACGCGCACCTCGATCGCGAACAGGATCGCGTGACTCGCCTGGGGAAGGATTTCGACCGCGATTTGCGCTCGATGCAGTTGTGGGGCTTCGAGCAGCAGCCGTTCGACGCCAGCGGCCGGTTCGTGCTGCCCGAGCACCTCGCCGAACTGGGGAACTTGCGGGACGAAGTGTTCTTCCACGGCGCGGGGGAGTTTTTTACGCTGTGGGCGCCCGATCAGCTTTACGCGATGGGCGAAGGCTGGGAAGGCGCGCAGGCGGCCTGCCGCAACCTCGCCGGCGACGGCAAGGGCCGCAAGAGGTGACTGCCGCCCACATTCCCGTCCTCCTCGACGAAGTGCTCGCCGCGCTTGCCCCGCAGCCGGGCGATGTGATCGTCGACGCGACCTTCGGTGCCGGCGGATACAGCCGCGCGCTGCTCGCCGCCGGGGCCACCGTCCACGCGTTCGACCGCGACCCCGATGCCATCGCGCAGGGCGGGGCCTTTCCCGAAACCGCGGAGACTCCGCCGCGCCTCGTGCTTCATCCGCGGCGGTTTTCCGAAATGGTCAACGCGCTCGCGGAAGCAGGCGTGGCGCGGGTCGATGGGGTGGTCATGGATATCGGGGTTTCGTCGATGCAGCTCGACCAGGCGGAACGGGGCTTCGCCTTTTCGGCCGATGGGCCGCTAGACATGACCATGAGCCGATCGCGCCCCAACGCCGCCGACTTCCTCAACGAAGCGCGCGAGGAAGACATTGCCGACGTGATCTATCGATATGGCGAGGAACGCCAGAGCCGCCGCGTCGCCCGCGCGATCGTAGCCGCCCGCCCGCTATCGACCACCGGTGAACTGGCGCAAGTCGTCCGCAAGGCGCTCGGCTACCGCCCGCATTCCAACAAGGGACCCGCGCCCAAGGATCCGGCAACGCGAAGCTTTCAAGCGATCCGCATCCACGTCAACGCCGAACTCGACGAGCTCGAGCTCGGGTTGATCGAAGCCGAGCAGGTTCTCACGGCTGGCGGGCGGCTTGCGGTGGTTGCCTTCCACAGCCTCGAAGACCGGATCGTCAAGCACTTCCTGCGCGAGGCGGGCGGTGCCACTGCCGGGCCCTCGCGCCATATCCCCGCAGCCGGTTCGGGCCCCGAGCCGACATTCGAGCGGCTGTCGAAGGCGATCCGTCCGTCGGATGCCGAGCTGGGGCGCAATCCGCGCGCGCGGTCCGCCACGCTGCGCGCCGCGTTCCGCACCGCCGCGCCCGCCCGGGCCGCGGCATGAACGTCCGGGGCCGCGTCCGCCGCATCGGCTGGGTGGCCGCGTTGGCGCTGTGCACCGCGCTGTACCTGATGCTGCATCTCAAGGTGCACGCGGTGCAAAGCGACGTGATCCGCGCCGAACGGCAGATCGTCCGGCTCGAACAGGAGAAGCTGCTTCTCGAAACTGAATACGAGACCCGCGCCAACCTGCTGCAGCTGACGGCGTGGAACCAGGTCGATTTCGGCTACACCGCGCCAACCGCCGCGCAATTCGTCGAAAGCCAACGGCAGTTGGCCAGCTTCGGCACGCCGCGCGCGCCCGGCGCGCCTGAGCCTATCAGTGTGGCCCATGCGGGGACCGGCGAAACCCCGCGTTTTCCCCGGCTGGTCTCCCCGCTTACCGGCAAGCCGGTCAGCGAAGCGCTGCTCGAACCTGTGCGGCAGCAGCTTTCGGCCCGCGCATCCGCCGGCGGGCCGATGCGTATCTCGCTGGGCGCGATGATCGAAAGCGCGGGCCGGTGAACGCACCCTTCCACGGCTTTGTCGCAGCCCGCCCGCTGCCCGCGCTGGCGGTGCGGATGGGACACGGCGGCCGCATCCAGCTGATCGACTTGCGCCGCCGTGTGTTGCTGTTGGCGCGGTTGCGGATGATCATGATCGGCGCCGGGTTTTTGGCGCTGGCGCTCGTCGCGGTGCTGCGCATCGCTTACCTCGGGGTGGTCCAGCCGGCCCCGCAGGCGCGCACGATGGCCGATGCGCTGCTGCCCCCGCGCGGCGAGATCACCGACCGTAACGGGGTGCCGCTGGCGTTGGCGTTCCCGGCTTACGCGCTGTGGTTCAACCCCCAGGCGATGGACGATGGCGGCTCGCCGCTGGTCAAATCGCCCCCTCAGGTCGCCGCGCAGCTCAAGGCGATCTTCCCCGAGCTCGACGACTTTGTCGTCGCGCGCCAGCTCGCGGCGGGCAAGGGCGCCTATCTGCGCCGAAGGGTACTGCCCGAGGACGCCAACAAGGTCATGGCGATCGGTGAACTGGCGCTCGAGCTGCCGCGTGAGAACGACCGCCATTACCCGCAAGGCACGCTCGCCGCGCACGTGCTCGGCTACGTCGACGAGGACGGCAAGGGCCATGTCGGGATGGAGTCCGCGCTCGACAAGCAGCTTGTCGATCCGGCCCAGCGCGGCCACGCCGTGTCGCTGTCGATCGATGCGCGCGTGCAGGGGGCTCTGGAAGACGAACTCGGACGCGGCATGCGGCTGGTCAACGCGGTCGGCGCGGCTGGCGTGGTGCTCGATGTTGACACCGGCGAAGTTCTCGCGCTCGCCTCGTTGCCCGAATTCGATCCCAACAAAGTCGATGCCGCAGGGCAGAAACTGATGTTCAACCGGGTGACCAACCAGGTCTACGAGCTGGGCTCGACATTCAAGCCGCTGACCGTGGCCGCGGCGATCGATGCCGGGGTGATCACCGACCTGGCGCGACGCTACCCGGCCGCGCCGCTGCACATTGGCGGGTTCACCATTCACGACGATGAGAACCTCGGCTCGTCGCTTAACATTCCCGAGACGCTGATCCATTCGTCGAACATCGTCAGTGCGCAAATCGCCGATCAACTGGGCTCGGTGCGGATGAAGCGGGTGATGGCCGATCTCGGCTTCAACGAGCGCCCGTATATCGAACTGCCTGCGCGCGGATTTCCGATCTGGACCAGTGGCGTGTGGCCGCGGCTGCGGACCATGACCGTGGGCTTCGGTCACGGCATCGCGATCACGCCGCTGCACCTCGCCAGCGCTTACGCAGCGATGGTAAACGGAGGCATCTGGCGGCCGACGACGCTCCGCAGGGTCGAGCCGGGCCATGCCAATCGCGGCCGGCGGGTGTTCAAGGCCAGCACCAGCGCGCGGATGAACCAGCTGCTGCGGATGATCGCGGTTTACGGAACTGGCCGCAAAGCCAACGCCCCCGGCTTCCGGGTCGGCGGCAAGACCGGCAGCGCGGAAAAGCCGGGCGCCGGCGGTTACCGCAAGACCTCGCTGGTGGCGACGTTCGCGTCCGCCTTCCCGATGGACAAGCCGCGCTACGTCGTCATCGCCATGCTCGACGAACCGCAGGGCACCGCGGCCAGTTCGTTTCAGCGCACAGCGGCGTGGAATGCGGCCCCGATCGTTGGCCGGCTGGTGCCGCGCATCGGCCCGATGCTGGGCGTTCTCCCGGACGAGGACCGAGACATCGACCTGAGCGACCTGGCGCCGCTGGTCGGCGACAACGGGGGCAAGGAATGAACCTGGCCCAGCTGGCGGGCCAGGCAGCGATGACGGTGGATACGGGCGGCGAGGAGCAAGTCACCGGTTTCGCGATCGACCACCGCAAGGTTGCCCCCGGGACGGTGTTCGGGGCGTTTCCGGGGGCTGTGGTCAACGGCGAGGACTTCATCCCGGCGGCCATTTCGGCAGGCGCCATCGCGGTCGTCGCGCGGGCAGCGGCGCGCGTCAGCGGCGCGGCGCATTTCGCCGACCCGGTTCCGCGCCGCGCCTTCGCCCGGCTGGCGGCACGTTTCTTCAGGCCTGTGCCGGACACGATCGTCGCGGTCACCGGGACCAACGGCAAGACCTCGACCGTGGAGATGACCCGGCAGATCTGGCGCCTGCTGGGCGAGCGGGCGGCATCAATCGGCACGCTCGGCGTGACCACGCCCGATGACAGCGTATCGACCGGGCTGACCACGCCCGACATCGTCACCTTCCTGTCCAACATGACCGGGCTCGCGCGCGAAGGCGTCAGCCACGTCGCTTACGAAGCGTCGAGTCACGGGCTGTCGCAGTACCGCAACGAAGGGCTCACCGTCGCGGCCGGAGCGTTCACCAACCTGTCGCGCGACCATCTCGATTACCACGCCGACATGGATGACTACTTCGCCGCCAAGATGCGCCTGTTTTCCGAAGTGGTGCACGACGGCGGTACGGCAGTGATCTGGGCCGACGACGTGTGGAGCTCCCGCGCGATCGCTGTCGCGCAGGCGCGGGGTCTGGAACTGCTCACGGTCGGCGCGGCCGGCGAAACCGTGCGGCTGGTGAGCAGTTCGCCCAGCCCGCTGGGCCAAGTGCTCGAACTCGCGCATGCGGGGCAGCGATATCAGGTGACCCTTCCGCTGATCGGCGCGTATCAGGCAGCCAACGCGCTGGTCGCGGCGGGGCTGGCATTGGCGACCGGCAGCGCCCCGGTCCCGGTGTTCGAAGCGCTCAGCCGCCTCCAGCCCGTGCGCGGACGGCTGGAACGTGCCGCGATCACTGCCGGCGGCGCACCGGTCTATGTCGATTACGCCCATACCCCCGATGCGCTCGAGGCGGCGATCGCGGCCCTGCGCCCGCATTGCGCGGGGCGGCTGGTCACGGTGTTCGGCGCGGGCGGCGACCGCGACCGCGGCAAGCGCGCCGAAATGGGCCGGATCGCCACAGCGCGCTCGGACCTGGTCATCGTGACCGATGACAACCCGCGCGGCGAAGACGCGGCCGCGATCCGGGCGGAAATCCTTCAGGGCGCAACCGGCGCGCGCGAGATCGGCGATCGGCGCGCCGCGATCCGCGCAGCTATCGCCGAGGCCGGCGCGCACGACATCGTGCTGATCGCCGGCAAGGGCCACGAACAGGGGCAGATCGTTGGCAGCGGCGCGGCAATGCGCGTTCTGCCGTTCGACGACGTGACCGTCGCGCGCGAATGCGCGGGCGAATTATCGGGGGTGAGTGAATGAGCGCGTTGCTGAAAACCTTGCGCTGGCCGCGGCGCGCCGACGACAGCAAGCGGCTGGCGCTGTGGAGCGCGCGCGAGATTGCCGCCGCGATCGGTGGCATGGCCAGCGGCGACTTCGCGGTCGCGGGCGTCGAGATCGATTCGCGTGCCGTCCGCAGCGGCGATTTGTTCTTCGCGCTCAAAGGCGAGACCGCCGATGGTCATCTCTATCTCGACAAGGCGTTTGCCAACGGCGCCGCCGCAGCCATCGTCGATCGCCCGATCGACGCGCCGCACGTCCTCGTCGCCGATACGACGCGCGCGCTCGAGGCCCTCGCCAAGGCGGCGCGCGCGCGGGCTGACGGGGGGATCGTCGGGGTCACCGGCTCGGTTGGCAAGACTGGGGTCAAGGAGGCGATCTTCGCGAGCCTGCAACGTTCGGGCAAGGGCGCCGCGCATCGCTCGGTAAAAAGCTACAACAACCACGTCGGGGTGCCGTTGAGCCTGGCGCGGATGCCCTCGCGCAGCCGCTGGGGTGTGTTCGAGATGGGCATGAACCACGCCGGCGAGATCGCCCGGTTGACCGCGCAGGTGCGGCCCGACGTGGCGGTGATCACCACCATCGCGCCCGCGCATATCGAGAACCTTGGCAGCGAAGAGGCCATCGCCGATGCCAAGGCGGAAATCTTTGCCGGGCTGGCGCCGGGCGGGACCGCGGTGATCCCTGCCGACGGGGCGCATTGCGAGCGCCTGCGCGCGGCGGCCGAACGCCATGGCGCCCGGGTGCTGTCGTTCGGGCGTTCCGGTGAAGCGGACATGCGGCTGCTCGACGCCATTCCGGCGGCCAACGGCGGATCGCTGGTGACGGCCGCGTTCGGGGACCGGCGGCTATGCTATTCGGTCGCCGAACCGGGCGCGCATTGGGTCGCCAATTCGCTGGCGGTGATGGCCGCGGTCCATGCCGCGGGGGGCGATCTTGGCGCCGCCGGGCTGGCGCTTGCGGAGATGGGCGGGCTGAAGGGCCGGGGCGCGCGCCACCGCATCGCGGTTCCCGGCGGGCATGCCCTGCTGATCGATGAAAGCTATAACGCCAACCCAACCTCGATGCGCGCGACCCTGGCGCTGCTAGGCCAGACGCCGGCGACGCGGCGGGTCGCGGTGCTCGGCAGCATGAAGGAACTGGGCGACTTCGCCCCGGCGTTCCACGCCCAGCTGGCCGAGCCGCTTGTCAGCGCAGGGATCGATTATGTCATCCTGGTGGGCGCGGAAATGGCCGCTCTCGCGCGCGAGCTGGGGACAGCGGGGCCATCGCGGCTTGGCAACGGTATTCCCTACGCCCAATGCCTTAACCCGGGCGAAGCGATCGCCGCGCTGGAAGAATTCGGACTTGCCGGCGGCGACGCGGTGCTCGTGAAGGGCTCCAATTCGGTCGGCCTCGGCCGGGTCGTTGCCCACTTCGCCAAAGGTTGAAGAGCGCGAATGCTGTACCTGATTGCCCAATGGTTCGGCTTCGAAGGGCTGTTGAACCTGGTGCGCTATCAAAGCTTCCGTGCGGGGGCGACAATGCTGACCGCGCTGTTCCTTGGCCTGCTGATCGGGCCCAAGTTCATCAGCATGCTGCGCGTGCGCCAGGGCAAGGGCCAGCCGATCCGCGCGGACGGGCCGCAGACCCACCTGGCCAAAGTCGGTACGCCGACGATGGGCGGGCTGATGATCCTGACCTCGCTGATCGTGGCGACGGTGATCTGGATGGACCCGCGCAACCCGTTCATGTGGGCGTGCATGGCGGTCACCGTCGGGTTCGGCGTAATCGGGTTCCTCGACGATTTCGACAAAGTCACCAAGGGCAGCCACAAGGGCGTGTCGGGCAAGGTGCGCCTGCTGATGGAATTCATCGTCGCGGGGATCGCGGCGTGGATCATCGTCGATCAGGTCAGCACCAACTTATATGTGCCGTTCTTTTCCGACCGGCTTATCCCGCTCGGGCCGTTCTACTGGCTGTTCGCCGCGACGGTGATCGTGGGCTCGGGCAATTCGGTCAACCTGACCGACGGGCTCGACGGGCTGGCAACGATGCCGGTGGTGATCGCGGCGGGCGCGTTCATGGTCATCTGTTATCTTGTCGGCCGGGTCGATTACTCGAGCTACCTGGGCATTCCCTACGTGCGGGGCGCGGGTGAGTTGGCAATCTTCTGCGCCGGGATCATGGGCGCGGGGCTGGCCTTCCTGTGGTTCAACGCGCCACCGGCGGCAGTCTTCATGGGTGACACCGGCAGCCTGGCACTGGGCGGCGCGCTCGGCGCCATCGCGGTCTCCGCGCATCACGAGATCGTGCTGGTGATAATCGGCGGACTGTTCGTGATGGAAACCGCCAGCGTGATTATCCAGGTGTTCTGGTTCAAGCGCACTGGCAAGCGGATTTTCCGTATGGCCCCGATCCATCATCACTTCGAGCAGAAGGGGTGGGCCGAGGCGACGGTGGTGATCCGGTTCTGGATCATCTCGCTGGTGCTCGCCGTGCTTGGCCTCGCGACGCTGAAAGTCCGATGATTACCTCCGACGCCTTTCGCGGTAAACGCTACGTCGTCCTCGGACTGGCCCGCTCTGGCATGGCGACGGTTGAGGCGCTGCTGGCGAGCGGCGCTGACGTAACCGCGTGGGACCGCCGCCCGGGCCCGCGCGAGGCGCTGGCCGCGCGCGCGACGATCGCCGATCCGCTCGAGATCCAGCTCGCCGGGTTCGACGGCGTGGTCGTCTCGCCCGGCGTGCCGCTCAACACGCACCCGATCGCCGAGCGCGCCCGCGCCGCCGGGGTGCCGCTGATCGGCGATATCGAGCTGTTCGCGCAGGCCCGCGCCGGCCTGCCGCCGCACAAAGTTGTCGGGATCACCGGCACCAACGGCAAATCGACCACCACCGCGCTGATCCACCACATCCTCCAAACCGCCGGCGTGCCGACCACGATGGGCGGCAACATCGGCTTGCCGATCCTCGGGCAGGACCCGCTGCCTGGAGGCGGGGTTTATGTGCTCGAGCTATCGAGTTATCAGATCGACCTGACCCACACCCTCGATTGCGACATCGCGATTCTGCTCAATATCACGCCCGATCATCTCGATCGGTATGAGAACTTCGAAGGGTATGCTGCGTCCAAAGCGCGCTTGCTGAAAATGCAATCGCGGGATCATCTTTGCATCGTCTCGCGCGACAGCCCGGCCAGTTTCAACATTTACCAAGACCTGCGGGATCATCGCCCGCGCGGGAACGTCCTGAGTACCACGCAGGACGACGTCGCCGATCAGTCGGCGTGGCCAACGTTGAAGGGCCCGCATAACGCGGAGAATGTCGCTGCGGCCAAAGCGGCCTGCAAAAATCTGCGTCTGACGGATCAACAGACCGAGCGGGGCCTTCGCAGCTACCCCGGCCTGCCGCACCGGATGGAGCGGATCGGCGAGCACATTGGCGTGCTGTTCGTTAACGACAGCAAGGCCACCAATCCCACCGCCACCGCGCCCGCGTTGGCGGCGTTCCCGCGTGTCCACTGGATCGTCGGCGGGTTGCCCAAGAGCGACGACCTCGACGAATGCGCGCCGCACTTCGGTCATGTCGTCGCCGCCTATACCATCGGTGAGGCAGGCCCGCATTTCGCGGACATCCTTGAGCCCCACATGCCCGTCGAACGGTGCGAGATGCTGTGCGAGGCGACCAAGCGCGCGATCGCGGCGGCGAAACCGGGCGACACGGTGCTGTTGTCGCCCGCCTGCGCCAGCTTCGACCAGTTCCGCGATTACGAGACCCGCGGCGATGTCTTCCGCAAGATCGTCGCCAAGCTCACCGGCCAGCCCGCTGCCGCCGCCGAGCTGTGCGAATTCTCCGCGAGGTCGGCCGCATGACCCAGGTCCGCCCGTTTATCCCAACTCTCAGTGCCGCGTCGGCGCCGCCGCGCATCCGGACCAGCCGCCGGCGCGAGCTGAAAATCTGGTGGCGCGAGGTCGATCGGGTGCTGCTGCTGCTGGTGCTGCTGCTGATGACCATCGGCACGATCGCCGTCGCCGCCGCGTCGCCCTCGGCCGCGCGGCGGCTGTCGACCGCCCACACCCAGCTTAACGACATGCGGTTCCTGTGGCTCGATTTACGCTGGCAGGCGCTCGGACTGGTGGTGATGGTCGCGACTTCGCTCCTCCCCAAGACCCTGGTCCGGCGCGGGGCGATCCTGCTCGCCGCGGCGATGCTGGTCGGCCTGCTGCTGGTTCCGATTATCGGCACGGAGGTCAACGGTGCGCGCCGCTGGCTCAACCTGGGGATCAGCCTGCAGCCGTCTGAATTTCTGAAACCCGCGTTCGTGGTGGTGACCGCGTGGATCCTGGCGTGGAAGCTGCGCGACCCGGATCTGCCGGTGATCAGTATTAGTGCCGGGCTGCTCGGGCTGATCGTGGCGCTGCTGATGATGCAGCCGAACCTGGGCGATGCGATCCTGTTCGTCGGCAGCTGGTTCGTGCTGGCGCTGATCGCCGGTCTGCCGACCAAGCGGCTGATGCTGCTGGGGGCATTCGGCGTCGGGCTGCTTGCGCTGGCTTATGTGTTCTACGACAATGCCCGCCACCGCATCGACAGTTTCCTCGGCGGTGGGACCGCGTTCGACCAGGTCGACCTGGCCAGCCGCACGCTGATGGCCGGGGGGTGGACCGGCACCGGACTGTGGCTGGGTGAGAAAAAGATGATGCTGCCCGAAGCGCAGACCGACTACATCTTCTCGGTTATCGGCGAGGAATTCGGCCTGTTGAGCTGCGCGCTGGTGGTGATCATCTACCTCGCCATGGTGGTCCGGACATTGTCGCGCCTGTTGGATGAGGACAATCTGTTCACCGTTCTCGCTGGGTCAGGCCTCGCGGCGCTGCTCGGCGGGCAGGCGTTCATCAACATCCTCGTCAACTTGCAACTATTCCCGTCCAAGGGGATGACGCTGCCGTTGGTCAGCTATGGCGGATCGTCGACCGTGGCGCAGTGCTTCCTGGTCGGCATGCTGCTGGCGATCACCCGCCGCAATCCGTGCCTCGACCGCGAGAAATTCGATCTGCGCGAAGCGCTCGAGAAGCACGAGAACGTCCGGTGACCGGGCCGACGCGCCATTACGTGCTCGCGGCGGGCGGCACAGGTGGGCACCTGAGCCCGGCATTCGCGCTGGCGGAGGAACTGGATCGGCGCGGGCATCATGTCGCGCTGATCACCGATGCGCGCGGCGATGCGATCCCCGGCAAGCCCGATTTCCTGCCGGCGCATGTCCTGCCCGCGGGCCGCGTCGGCAAGAACCCGCTCGGGTGGCCGGCGGGCCTGTCCGCGGTGCTCGAAGGGCGGGCGATGGCGCGCCGGTTGTACGACAGCTTCGCGCCAAGCGCGGTGGTCGGGTTCGGCGGTTACCCCGCGTTGCCCGCGCTGCTGGCGGCCAGCGCAGCGGGTATCGGCACGGTCATCCACGAGCAGAACGCGGTCCTTGGACGCGTGAACCGGCTGCTGGCTGGCCGGGTCGATGCAATCGCCACCGCTTATCCGCAAATCGATCGGCTGGCGGCGAAGCACCAGCGCAAGGTCCACCTTGTCGGCAACCCAGTGCGCGCCGAAGTGCTCGCGCTGCGTGAGGAGCCATTTCCACCGTTTACCGAGGACGGGTTGCTGCGGGTGCTGGTGACCGGCGGCAGCCAGGGCGCACGAATCCTGTCCGACGTCGTGCCCGACGGTCTGGCGATGCTTCCCCCGGCGCTGCGCTCGCGGTTGCAGGTGACCCAGCAATGCCGCCCCGAAGACCTCCCCGGTGTCCGCGAACGTTACGCCAAACATGGCATCCCGGCGCATCTGGCGAGCTTCTTCGAGGACATGGCCGCGCGGCTGGCCGATGCCCATCTGTTCATCGGCCGCGCGGGCGCCTCGACTATTGCCGAACTCACCGCGGTCGGGCGTCCGGCGATACTGGTCCCGCTGCCTATAGCCACCGACGATCATCAGGCCGCCAATGTGCGCGAAATCGTCAAGGCGGGGGGTGCGCGCTCGATCCGCCAGCATAACTTCACCGCCAGCGAACTCGCCAAGCAGATCCAGGCGCTGGCGCTTCATCCCGAGACACTCGCCAATGCCGCCCACGCGGCGTGGAATTGCGGACGGCCGAAGGCGGCCAGCGATCTTGCCGACCTGGTTGAAAGCTTTGGCGGCGCGCCGATCCAAGACGTGATCAGGCTCGCCAGCGAAGCGCCCCCGGGTTCGAGCGCGGCCTACGCCGCTGGCGTGCCGACATGAAGGCGGTCGGGACGGATATCGGCACGATCCATTTCGTCGGCATCGGCGGCATCGGGATGTCGGGCATTGCCGAGGTGATGCACAATCTCGGCTACCAGGTGCAGGGCTCGGATCTTGCCGAAAGCGCTTCGGTCGAACGGCTGCGGGCGCGCGGGATCGCGGTCACGATCGGGCACGCGGCGGGCAACCTTGGCGATGCGGCGGTGGTTGTCACCTCAACCGCGGTCAAGCGCGACAACCCCGAAGTTGCCGCCGCGCTCGCGCGCCGCGTTCCCGTGGTGCGCCGCGCAGAGATGCTGGCTGAGCTGATGCGGCTCAAGCGCACGGTGGCGGTTGCCGGCACCCACGGCAAGACCACCACCACCAGCATGGTCGCGACCCTGCTCGACGCCGGCGGGCTCGACCCGACAGTGATCAACGGCGGGATCATCGAAAGTTATGGTTCCAACGCCCGGCTCGGCGAAGGTGAGTGGATGGTCGTGGAGGCCGACGAGAGCGACGGCAGCTTCCTGCGCCTCGACGGGACTATCGCCATCGTCACCAACATCGATCCGGAGCACCTCGAGCACTGGGGCGATTTCGAGGCCATCAAGCGCGGGTTCCTCGAATTTGTCGAGAACGTGCCGTTCTATGGCGCGGCGGTGCTGTGCCTCGATCATCCCGAAGTGCGCAACCTGATCCGGCGCGTGCGCGACCGACGGGTGATCACCTATGGCTTTGCCGGGGATGCCGACTGGCGTGCCGAGGCGATCCGCTCGAACGACGGCGGCAACCTGTTCGACGCGGTTCACACCGACCGCGACGGGATCCAGCGGCGAATCAGCAATATCGCGCTGCCGATGCCGGGACGGCATAATATTCAGAACGCGCTAGCCGCCATTGCGGTGGCAGCGGAACTGGGCTGCAGCGACGAGACCGTCCGCAGCGGGTTCGCTCGCTTTGGGGGTGTGCGCCGGCGGTTTACCCGCGTCGGCGAAGTTTCCGGGGCGACGGTGATCGACGACTACGCTCACCACCCGGTCGAAATCCGCGCGGTGCTGTCTGCCGCGCGCGAGTCGGCGAAAGGCCGGGTCATCGCGGTCGCCCAGCCGCATCGCTACACACGGCTGCGCGACCTGATGAGCGAGTTCCAGGGCGCGTTCGGCGATGCCGACATCGTGTTCGCGGCCCCGGTCTACCCGGCCGGCGAGCAACCGATCGATGGCGTCGACAGCGCGGCGCTGGTGGCAGGCATGGACCATCCCTGCGCCGCGCTGATTTCCGGACCCGACGACCTGGCGCGGACGCTCGCCGGGCTGATCCGGCCCGGAGACATGATCGTGTGCCTGGGCGCGGGCGACATCACCAAGTGGGCCGCGGGGCTCGCTGGCGGCGTCGCTCACGCACAGCGGGAGCTCGCCTGATGGAACAGATGGGCGAGCATGGGCGCGGGTCCGACGACAGCTCGGTGATGCCGCGCGTGCGCGGAAAACTGACGCAAGATGCCTCGCTGGCGCCGCTGACCTGGTTCAAGACTGGCGGCACCGCCGACTGGTTGTTCGAACCCGCCGACGCCGACGACCTGACCGGCTTCCTCGAGGAACTCGAGGAGGACATGCCGGTCATGGCGCTCGGCCTGGGCTCCAACCTGATCGTGCGCGATGGCGGGGTCCCTGGCGTGGTGGTGCGGCTGGGCAAGGCTTTCGCCGGGGTCGAAGTGCGCCGCGACTGCGTGATCGAGTGTGGTGGTGGAGCGAGCGGCATCCTGGTCGCGTCGTCAGCGCGCGATGCTGGGATCGCGGGCCTCGAATTCCTGCGCGGAATCCCGGGCACCGTCGGTGGATTCGTGAGGATGAACGGCGGCGCCTACGGGCGCGAGGTGGCGGACATTCTGGTCGACTGCGACGTGGTCCTGCCAGGGGGAGAGCTGGTAACCTTGCCGGTCGCCGACCTCGCGTATGCCTATCGCCATTCGCGCTTGCCCGAAGGCGCGATCGTGGTCTCCGCACGGTTCCACGGCGCGCCGGGCAAAACCGTGGAGATCGGCGCCGAGATGGACCGCATCGCCTTCGCGCGCGAGGAATCGCAGCCGCTGCGGACCAAGACCGGCGGCTCCACTTTCAAGAACCCGGCCGGGGACAAGGCCTGGCGGCTGGTCGATGCGGCCGGCTGCCGCGGGCTGAGGCAGGGCGGGGCCCAGGTCAGCGACAAGCACGCCAACTTCCTCATCAACACCGGCGACGCGACCAGCGCCGACATCGAAGGCCTCGGCGAACAAGTGCGCGAGCGCGTGGCGGGCAGCCAGGGCGTGACGCTGGAATGGGAAATCGAACGCGTGGGCCGATGGTAGCGCTCCCCAAACTTCATGTCGCCGTGCTGATGGGCGGGTGGGCGAGCGAGCGCCCGGTCTCGCTGATGAGCGGCACGGGAGTCGCCGATGCGCTCGAGGCGCGGGGACACCGGGTCACCCGGATCGACATGGACCGCGAAGTGGCGCTGCGCCTGCACGAGGCCCGGCCCGACGTGGTGTTCAACGCGCTTCACGGCGTGCCGGGCGAGGACGGCACGGTGCAGGGCCTGATGGACCTGATGGGAATTCCTTATACCCACTCGGGTCTGCAGACGTCGGTCATCGCAATCGACAAGGAACTGACCAAGCACGCGCTGGTCCCGCATGGCATCCCGATGCCCGGCGGGCGGATGGTCAAGTGCGAAGACTTGTATCTTGGCGACCCATTGGCCCGGCCCTATGTGCTCAAGCCCGTCAACGAGGGTTCGTCGGTCGGGGTCGCCATCATCACCGACCAGAGCAATTGCGGCACTCCGATCCGGCGGGATGCCGAAGGGCCTTGGCAGCGCTTCGACAGCCTGCTCGCCGAACCCTACATCCGCGGGCGCGAGCTGACCGCGGCGGTGCTCGGCGACCGGGCCCTGCTGGTGACCGAGCTGGTCCCCAAGAGCGGGTTCTATGACTTCGACGCCAAATACACCGACGGGATGACCGAACATGTCTGCCCGGCGCGAATTCCGCCGGAGATCGAGGCGCTGTGCCTCGACTATGCGCTCAGGGCGCACCGCCTGCTCGGCTGCCGCGGGACCAGCCGGTCGGACTTCCGGTGGGACGATGAACAAGGCGCCGAGGGGCTGTTCCTGCTCGAGACCAATACCCAGCCGGGGATGACCCCGCTCAGCCTGGTGCCCGAACAGGCGCGCCACTGCGGCATCGAATATGGCGAGCTGGTCGAGATCGTGATCGCGGAAGCGCTGCTCCACGCCGGACAACTGGCCAAACGCGATGTGGGAGCGGGCTGATGGTCGAGACACTTCGCCGCCAGGCCCCCACGGTACGCCGTCAGGTGCGCCGGCAGGGTACCCAGGCCAAAGTCCGCCGTGCGCGCAAGCAGACCAGCGGGCTTGTCGAAGCGATCATGCAGGTGCTGCCGTTCACCGAAGAGCAGTTGCAGCGTGCGTTTCTGATTGCGATCCTGGCGGGCGCCGTGGCGATCGCCTGGTTAATCGCCAGTCTGGCCGGGCTGACTTTACTGCTCGACCAGAAATGGGCCAGCGCGGCTGCCGATGCCGGCTTTGAGGTCCGCAAGGTCGAAGTGCGCGGCGTGCACCGGATGAACGAGCTCAAGGTTTACGAGCGGGTGCTGGGCGAGCGCGACCGGGCCATGCCGCAAGTCGATCTGCAAGCCTTGCGCGGTTCGCTGATGGAGCTGTCGTGGGTCAAGGATGCACGCGTCTCGCGTCAGCTGCCCGACACGATCGTGGTAGATATTGTCGAACGCACCCCGCATGCGGTGCTGAAGAAGCCTGACCGGCTGGTGCTGATCGACGGCGAAGGGCACATGCTCGAACCGATCTCGGCGGCCCAGGCCAAGGGCCAGCTGGTGATCTCCGGCCCGGGCGCGCAAGCGAAAGTCGAGGACCTGACCGCGCTGCTCGACGCCGCGCCTGCGCTTAAGCCGCAAGTCGCGAGCGCCGAATGGGTCGGCAATCGCCGGTGGAATCTCACGTTCGGGACCGGCCAGGTGCTCGCGCTGCCCGAAGGCACCAAGCCCTCGGCTGCCGCGCTGGTCACGTTCGCGCAGGCCGACGGGGTCAACCGGCTGATCGGCGGGCGCGCGGTGGCGTTCGACTTGCGCGTGCCGGGGCGGATGTATCTGCGCTGCCCAGAATGCCGGGCCCAGCAGGACGCCGCCAAGGCCGCCAAGGCCGCCGACGCGGCCAAGGCGAGCACGACCTGATGGCCAGCCAGCCGCGCATCGTCCGCACTATTGGCGCGGTCAACATCGGCTCGTTCCGCATCTCGGCGATGATCGCCGGGGTGACCGAGGGCGGCGAGATGATCGTGCTGGGCAGCGGGCACCGTGCTTCGCAAGGGATCAAGCGGGGCTACGTGACCGACATGGCGGCAGCGACTTACGCCGTGCGCGATGCGATCGAGCGGGCCGAGAAGTTGGCCGGGGCGAACGTGTCGCGGGTGTGGATCGGTTGCTCGGGCGCGGGCCTGACGAGCAAGCTGACTCCGATCGAAATCGACATCGGCGGCCGCCGGATCGAGGAAGAGGACATCGAGCACTTGCTTGTGTGCGCGCGTGACAGCATCGAACCCGACGGGCGCATGGTGTTGCATGCCCAGCCGGCGTGCTATTTCCTTGACGGCGCGGACGGCATCGCCAACCCGCGCGGGCTCCATGCCGAACGGCTCGGCGTCGACATCCATGTCATGCTCGCGGACGGCGCGCCGATGCGCAATCTGACCGAGGCGGTCCAGAATGCCCACCTCGAGGTCGAGGCGGTGGTCGCCTCGCCGCTCGCGACAGGCCTCGCCTGCCTGACGCCGGAAGAACGCGACTTGGGCGTGGCGCTGGTCGAATTCGGCGCGCAAGTCACCAACGTCTCGGTCTATGCAGGCGGCATGTTGCTGGGCCTCACCGCGATCCCGCGCGGGTCCGCCGACATCACCGATGCGATCGCCTCGGCGTTTCTGATCCGCCGCTTTCAGGCTGAGCGGCTCAAGTGTGTGCACGGCTCGGCCATCGCGGCCCCGGGCGATCACCGCGAGATGATCCCGGTCAACGGCCCAGGCGAGGACCGTGCGGGCCCGATCGCTCGCGGGGCCGACGACAAGAATTGCATTCCCCGCGCCGAACTTATCGCGGTTATCACCGCCGAGCTTGACCGGCTGGTGAGCGACGTCGCCCGCGCGCTCGAGGCGATGGGTTATTCGGGGCGTCAGGGGCGTCAGGTGGTGCTGACGGGCGGGGGCGCCGAACTTTCGGGACTCGCCGATTATGCTCAGGCCGCGCTCGGCAAGCCGGTCCGGATCGGCCGCCCGCCGCACCTCAAGGGCTTGCCCGAAGCGCACGCCGTGCCCGGGTTCGCCACGCTTGCCGGGCTGGTCCTGTATGCGGCCGAGGACCCGATCGACATCCGCCGGATCGGCTCGCGCCACACCCTGACGACCAAGCCGGCCGGAGTGGCGCTTGCAATGCGCGTGTGGCGCGCCATGAGGGAATACTTCTGATGTATCGCCAACGCCTTGGTGTGACTGTGGATAGAGTTGTTAACCTTTTTGCCCGCGTGATTTGCTTTGTGGCACAAGCACGGCACGCACATCTTCAACGCCTCCCCGAGGAGAGCTTCGCATGAGCATCAACATCGGCCCGCCTTCGGTGGAAGAATTGCGTCCGCGCATTACCGTGATCGGGGTCGGCGGCGCGGGCGGCAACGCCATCGCCAACATGATCCAGTCGGAGATCGAAGGCGTCGATTTCATCATCGCCAACACTGACGCGCAGGCGCTCAACAACGCCGTCGCCGAACATCGCATCCAGCTTGGCCCGGACATCACCCGCGGGCTTGGGGCCGGATCGCGGCCTGAAGTCGGGCGGGCAGCGGCGGAAGAAACGGTCGAGGAGATCGAGCGCGCGCTTGAAGGCGTGAACATGGTGTTCATCGCCGCCGGAATGGGCGGCGGCACTGGCACTGGCGCCGCGCCGGTAATCGCGCAAGTCGCTCGCTCCAAGGGCATCCTCACGGTCGGCGTGGTCACCAAGCCGTTCCTGTTCGAGGGAACGCGCCGGATGCGCTCGGCCGAAGCTGGCATCGACGAACTGCAGAAGAACGTCGACACCCTGATCGTCATTCCCAACCAGAACCTGTTCCTGGTCGCCCGCGCGGACACCACCTTCAAGGAAGCGTTCCAGCTCGCCGACGAAGTGCTCCAGCAGGGTGTCCGCTCGATCACCGACTTGATGGTTATGCCCGGCCTGATCAACCTCGACTTTGCCGACGTGCGTTCGGTGATGAACGAAATGGGCAAGGCGATGATGGGTACTGGCGAGGGTGAAGGCCCGAACCGCGCGCTCGAAGCGGCCGAACGGGCGATCGCCAACCCACTGCTCGACGGCGTTTCGATGCGAGGCGCCAAGGGTGTGATCATCTCGATCATCGGCGGCGACGACATGAAGCTGCTCGAAGTCGACGAAGCGGCCAATCATATCCGCGAACTGGTCGATCCCGAAGCGAACATCATCTGGGGCTCGGCGTTCAATCCCGATCTCGAAGGCAAGATCCGCGTCTCGGTCGTCGCCACCGGCATCGAGCAGACTGGCGAGATGGCGCATTCCGCCGCCAGTCAGCCGCTCAGCTACGGTCTGTCGCGCGGGCCCAAGAAGCCGGTCCTGCCGTTGCCGACCGAAGCCGAGCTGGCTGAAGACGCTGCGGCGACGTCACAGGACGATGGCGATTACGGCAGCGCGGGATACGGGGCTGAGCCCGAAGTGGCACCGGAGCGGCAGGACTTTCACGCGACTCTGCCGCAGGCGTTCGAACCGGAAGGTGAAGACGAGGCCGAGGAAAGCCTGGCCGAGCCGGCCGATGGCAGCGCTTACGAATCGTCGAGTGACGACGGTTACGCCTCGCTCAGCGGCACGCGTATCGAACGCGACCCCGAAGCTGCTGCTCCGAACATGGGTGATGAGGATTGGGGTGCGCCTATGGAAGCTACGAACGAGGCAGAAGATAGCGACTCCCTCGAGTTGACGGCCGCGGACGCGGACGACGAACCCGCTGCCGAGCAGGACGAATTGCTGCTCGACGCCAGCCGCCTCGCTGCGGCGGACGAACCGCTGCAATCGCCGCTGGTCGGCCGGCGGCGCGGCATTCTCGGCTCGGGCGGACCGGCCGAGGCCGAGGCGCCGCAGCGCCGCGCGGCGCCGGCACCCGCCGCGACCGGCAGCACTTTGTTCGAACGCATGGCCAACCTGTCGCGCGCCAACACCGCCGCGCCGGCCGAAGAGAACGACGAAGATGAGGACGGCGGCAGTGCGCTGCGGATCCCGCGCTTCCTGGGACGGCAGAACAACCAGTAACGTCATTCGCGCGCGGTTCAGCCGGGCGCGGGTAACCGGCATGGGATGGTGAGTTTAAACCTGCGAGGGGCGGCATATCCGGCGGCTGTGGTGGCTGCCGCCGCCATCGCGCTGACGGCTTTCCCGGGTTCGGCGCAAACCGGGCTCGCACCGACAGCGGACAGCGCGCGGCTGAGCGAAGCGTTGCGCAACCTGGCGCGCAATCCGCAGTCTTTCGAGGCGCTGATCGCGGCCGGTGAAGCCTCGCTTCGGCTTGACGATGTCAACGCCGCGCTGGGCTTCTTTCGCCGTGCTCAAGGGTTCCAGCCGCTGGATGGGCGGGTCAAGGCGGGTCTTGCGGGCGCGATGGTGCGCCAGCACCAGCCGCTCGAGGCGCTGCGGTTGTTTGCTGAGGCCGAGCAGGGCGGGGCGCTTGCGCGACCGTATATCGCCGACCGCGGCCTGGCGTACGACCTGATCGGCGACAACGCGCGCGCGCAGCAGGACTATCAGTCTGCGCTCGCGGCGGGACCCGACCCGGTGGTAACGCGCCGGCTGGCGCTCAGCCTGGCCATAACCGGAGATCAGCGCGCGGCTGAGGCCGCGCTGCTGCCCTTGCTCCAGCGGCAGGATCTGGCGGCCTACCGCACGCGCGCCTTCGCGCTGGCAATCCTTGGCAAAGGCGAAGAGGCGGTGTCGATCATCGAGACGATGCTGCCCGGCGCGCTGTCAGGGCGTATGGCGCCGTACTTGCGCTACATGCCGCGGCTGACCCGGGCGCAGCAAGCGGCCGCGGCCGACCTCGGTGCTTTCCCCCCCGCCGGCGACATCGGCCGCGACGATCCGGCGCTGGCGGCTTACGCGGCCAGCATCGGCGCCATTCCTGCGGCGCGGACGGCCGATGCCCGGCTGGTCCCCAGCGGCGTGCCAATGGGCCGCGACCGCGCGGCGGCGGCTCCGGTGAAGACCGCGGCCGTGCAGCCGTCGCTCCGCGGATCGCCGACGCCCCAACCGGTCGCGCGCGCGGCGTTGGCCCGCGCTACGACGTCCGCTCCAGGGCCTTCGCCGACAGCGGTTCAAGTGGCAATAGCCGCGCCCTCGGGAGCGCCAGCCCCGGTGCAGCGCACGCCGGCCGCGCCGCGCACTGCCCTGCCTGAGCGGGCTCGCGCAATGCTCGAGCAACATCCCAGTCAAGCCGGTCCCTCACCCGCAAGCGCGCCGAAACCGGATCCGGCCCGCGTGGTGGCACAAACGGTCGGTCAGGCCGCCCGAGCCGCGCCACCGTTGGCAGTCGTGGAGGCTGCGCCGGTGCCAGCGCCCGTGACCGCGCAACAGGCGCTCCCGCAACCCGTCGTGGTCGCCACGCTCGATCCGCCACCCCAGCCGGTGGTCGTGGCCGCGCTTGACCCGGTGCCGCCGCCGGTGATGGCAACGCCAACGCCAACGCCAACGCCAACGCCAACGCCAGCGCCAGCGCCAACGCCAACGCCAACGCCAACGCCAACGCCAACGCCCACTCCCACTCCCACTCCCACTCCCACTCCCACTCCCACTCCCACTCCCACTCCCACTCCCACTCCCACTCCCACTCCGGCGGTCGAGCCAGCGGCACGCGCCGTCAGCTTGAGCGAGACGTTCGCGGACTTGCGCGCCGCGCCCGCGACCTCGTCCGTTTCCCCCAACATCAGCGCGGTCGACATCACACGTATCCAGCCGCGACGCGAACAGGTCGTGGTCGCCAAGCCCGTGGGGCCCCCGAAACCGCCGCCTGTGCCGAGCCGCCAATGGGTTCAGATCGCCACCGGGCGGGATCCGGCGGCCCTGGCTTTCGACTGGCGCCGGATCAAGCGCGAGGCTGATGGCCTGCTCGACAAACAGACGCCCAGCACCGCTGACTGGGGCCAGACCAACCGGCTGGTTGTCGGGCCCTTCCCCACCGCCGCGGCGGCCGATCAACTGATCGGCAAGCTCAAGGACAAGAAGCTTGACGCGTTTCGCTTCACCAGCGCCGTTGGCGAAACGGTGGCCGCGCTAGATTGAAGGCCGCGCGCTTTAAAACTGCTAAGCGCACAGCTTTTGCACAGGCTGCCAACAGGGTTGTTGAATTATGCCCGGCGGCGTCATGGCGTCGGATTGCGCGGACCGCGGGGTCCCGCGAATAGAGTCCGGGGACTGGATGGGACTTCAGGATCGATGATAATGGATACGAGGCGCGAACCCATAGACGACAACGACGACGCCGCTCCCGTCGATATGCTGATTCAGCTGTTCGAAGCGCATGGTTGGCCGTGCGAGTACGTCAACGATGACGAGGTTTCGGGCGAGATTCAGGGCAGCTGGGCTAATTACCAGGTGCGCGGAATCTGGCGCCAGGAAGACCAGGTGCTGCAACTTCTGTGCCTGCCGGAGATTCGCGTTCCCGATGCCAAGCGCAAGGCGGCTTATGAGTTGCTTGCGCTGGTAAACGAGCAGTTGTGGCTGGGCCATTTCGATATCTGGTCGAACGGCGGAGTGCTGCTTTACCGCCACGGCCTGGTGCTCGGGCAAGACGGCCTGCTCAGCTTGGCGACGGCACAGATGGCGGTCGAGAGCGCGGTGGCCGAATGCGACCGGTTCTATCCCGCGTTCCAGTTCGTCCTGTGGGGCGACAAAAAGCCCAGAGAGGCGCTCGAAGCGGCCTTGGTTGACGCGGCGGGCGAGGCATAGACTCAGGCGGCAGGGTGGGCCACACGCCGCGGGTGAACTTCAATTCGATATTACTGATCGGGTGTGGCAACATGGCCGGCGCGATGCTCCGGGGCTGGCTCGCGGCTGGTTTTGACCCCGCGCGCTTCACCGTGGCCGATCCTTCGCCGCGCGATCTCCCGGCCGGCGTTATCGGCCTCGCCGATATTCCACCCCGTGGCGATTTCGATGTCATCGTGCTGGGTGTCAAACCCCAGCTGCTCGATAAGGTGAGCGGGCAAGTCGAGAACCTCGCGGGCTCCAGCACGATGCTGGTGTCGATCCTGGCGGGCGTCGAGATCGACGTGCTCGGGCAGCATTTTCCGCGCGCGCGAGGGCTGCTGCGGGTCATGCCCAACCTTGCCGCCGCGCTCGGCAAGTCGCCGATCGCGCTGGCGCAACGCGGGCTCGATGAAACCGCGCAGGCCGCGGCCGTCGCCTTGCTGGCGCCGCTCGGCACGCCCGAGTGGGTCGATGAAGGCGCGTTCGACCTGGTCACCGCGCTGGCGGGGTCCGGGCCGGCGTTCGTGTACCGCTTCATCGATGCGATGGGATCGGCCGCGGCCGGCCTGGGACTTCCGGCTGACCAAGCGGCGCGGCTGGCGCTGGCCACGGTAGAAGGCGCGGCTGCGCTCGCGGCCCGGAGCGGCGTCGACCCCGCAGAACTGGCCCGGCGGGTCGCCAGTCCCGGCGGCGTAACCCAGGCAGGGCTCGACGTGCTGGACGCCGATGGCCGCGTCGGCCAGCTGCTGCGCGACACCTTGCGGGCCGCGCGTGACCGCAGCGCGGAAATGGCGCGCACCGCGCGGGGCGATAGTTAATGCGATTTCATGCGGTTTAGCTTGAATCCGGGCCGTTAGAGGGCGATATTCCCCGATACCGGCTTGTCGTCGCTCGGCGCCGGAATGGAGTTTTGGAATGGCTAACTGGAACGAACCTCGCCGCGATAGCGAACTCGGCATTCAGCCGGGCTTCGGCCGTCAGGGCGGTGTCGCCACCACGGTCGACGCCGGCCTGCGCCGGCACATGCTGTCGATCTATAATTACATGAGCTCAGGCATCCTGCTCAGTGGCATCGTGGCGCTACTGGCGTGGAACAGCGGCTTTGCCGTCACGATCTTCAGCACCCCGCTGCGGTGGGTCGTCGGGCTCGCCCCGCTGGCGGTCGTATTTGCGATGAGCTTTGGCCAGAGCCGGTTTTCGACCGGAACGCTGCGCGCGCTGTTCTGGGCTTTCGCGGTCCTGATGGGGCTGTCGCTGTCGTCGATCTTCGCGGTCTATTCGGGCGCCTCGATCGCGGCCACGTTCTTTGCCACCGCCGGCGCGTTCGCGGGTCTCAGCTTGTTCGGCTACACTACCAAGAAGGACCTGTCGGCGTTCGGCACGTTCCTGATCATGGGTGTGTTCGGGCTGATCATCGCGATGGTCGCCAACATGTTCATCAAGTCCGAAGGTCTCGCCATGGCGATCCCGTTTCTCGGGGTGCTGATTTTTGCCGGGCTGACCGCCTTCGACACCCAGAAGCTCAAGAACCAGTATTTCGCCATCCCGGCCGAATACGCCGGCAAGGCGGTCGTGCTTGGCGCGTTGACGCTGTATCTCGACTTCATCAACATGTTCATGTTCCTGCTGCGGTTCATGGGTTCATCGCGCAACTGATCGCGTTGTGGATTCGCCTGATCGTGCCCGGGGCGCATAACCGCGTTCCGGGCATTTTCTTTGCCTGTCCGGACGGTTAGGGTCCGCGCTTAATCGGCGGGCAAGGTGCGCGCGACCACGTTCGGTCGCTCGGGCCCCGGGGGGAGAGCAGCGCCACATGTCCCTGTCTAAGTGCATATCCTGGCGCACGGCGGCCATGGGCGTCGGGCTTGCATTGCTGGCCGCTTGTACGCCGCCGCCACCGCCCCCCCCGCCGCCGCCGCCCCCGCCGCCCGCGCCACCAATCGTGCAGGAGGTCATCCCTTATCGGCCGCTGCCGCCAGGCGGGGCGGATTATGCGATGACCATCCCGCCGCTCGGCCCGGACGGGGTTCGCGTGACTCCCAACAAGAACCTCAACGCGGACGAAACACTGTGGTATTTGCGCTCCGGCTGGAACGTCGCCGCGCTCAATTGCCTCGACCCCGCTTACGAGCCGATTCTCGAAGGCTATCGCGGCTTCCTCAAGAAATACGTCAAGAAGCTGGCATCGACCAACGCGGCGCTCGACGCTCAGTATCGCAAGGCCAATGGCTCCGCAAAAGCTGGCATCAAGGCGCGCGAGGTGCGCATGACCCAGGTCTACAACTACTTCGCCTTGCCGCCCGCGCGGACCGAGTTTTGTGGCGCGGTGCTGGGGATCGCCAGTGAATTTCTCGCCTCGCCCCCGGCCGATCCGGTACCGCTCGCGGCCGCCAGTCTGGCGCGCATCGACGCCGCGTTCGAGAAGTTCTTTACCGAGTACGATCAGTACCGCGTCGATTCAGCTGCGTGGGACACCCGCTACGGCGCGCAGTACGGCTACTCGCAGCCGGGGTATGTAGCGGTGCACAGCCTCAGCGGGCCCCGCATCGTGGCGCCGGAGGCGACGCTGCCGGTGACTTCGAGCGCCGTCACCGATCCCGATACCGGCGCGCGGATTCCGGTGATCCCCGCGCCCGTGGGGACTATCTCGACACCGGTCGTGCAGCCAGTACCGAGCACGCAGCGGCGCTGATTTAAGCCTTCCCCGCGCGCGCCCTATTCGCTAAGGGCCGCGCTCCGTGCGGGGGGTGACCTTCCGCCGACACCTGAACGGGGCCGTAGCTCAGCTGGGAGAGCGCGTCGTTCGCAATGACGAGGTCAGGGGTTCGATCCCCCTCGGCTCCACCAGGTGTAGGCTCGGTTGAGAATTATCCCGGACCGGGCTGCAAACGGCGGCCTGCTGCGCTTCCGGTGCTCACGACCCGACAGGTCGCTGCGCGCCGGTTCTCGCAGTCCACCCCTTTCGCGCCGGCCTGAGCCAATTCTCAACCGAGCGAATTTTATCGGTTAGCGTCTTGCCATGCACTTTCTAGATCAGGCGAAGATCCATCTCAAGTCGGGCGCCGGTGGACCGGGCGCGGTCGGGTTCCGGCGTGAGAAGTATATTGAATACGGCGGGCCCAACGGCGGCAACGGCGGCAAGGGCGGCGACGTGGTGATGGTCGCGGTGCCGGGCCTCAATACGCTGATCGATTTTCGTTACACCCAGCATTTCCGCGCCAAGCGCGGCGGGCACGGCATGGGCCAGAACCGCACCGGGGCGAGCGCGCCCGATCTGGTGATCGAGGTTCCGGTCGGCACGCAAGTGTTCGACGACGAGCGCGACGAACTGCTCGCCGACTTCACCGAGATCGGCCAGCGGGTGATCCTGCTCGAAGGCGGGATGGGCGGACGCGGCAACGCCAGCTACGCCACCAGCACCAACCGTGCCCCGCGCCAGCATCAGCCGGGCATAGCCGCCCAGGAAAGGGCGGTGTGGCTGCGGCTCAAGCTGCTGGCCGATGTCGGGCTGGTCGGGCTGCCCAACGCCGGCAAGTCGACCTTCATCAACCAGGTTTCCAATGCCGGCGCCAAAGTCGGCGACTATGCCTTCACCACCTTGGTGCCCAAGCTGGGCGTGGTGCGCCACCGCGAGCGTGAGTTTGTATTGGCGGACATTCCCGGGCTGATCGAAGGTGCGGCCGACGGCGCCGGGATCGGCGACCGCTTTCTCGGCCATATCGAGCGGTGCCGGGTGCTAATCCATTTAGTAGACATTGCCGGGAGCGACCCGGCGGAAGCCATGCAAGTGGTCGAGGCCGAGCTGCAAGCCTACGGCGAGGATCTGGGCGACAAGCCGCGGCTGATTGCGCTCAACAAGATCGATCTCGCCGATGCGGAACTGGCGCAGGGGTTCGCCGACGAGTTGATGGCGGCCGGTGCTGGGCGAGTGTTCCCGATCTCGGGCGCGACCGGGGCCGGCATTCCCGCGCTGCTCGACGCGGTGCTGCTCCACCTGCCGACGCATACCGCGACCGAAAATCCCTACACTGCCGAAGTTGATCACGATGACGAACCGGGCGAGTGGTCACCGCTGGGCTAATCGCCGGGATGACGAAGCGGAGAACCTCGGCTAACTCCGCCGCCATGTCGATTGAACGCCTTGCCGACTTGGCCGATCTCGCCACGTGCCCGCGCGTAGTGCTCAAGGTTGGCTCGGCGTTGCTGGTGGGTGGGGACGGGCAAGCGAACCGCGCCTGGCTCGCATCGTTGACCGGCGAAATCGCCGCAGCTGTCGAACGGGGACAGCAAGTCATCGTGGTCAGTTCGGGAGCGATCGCGCTCGGAGCCGCTCGGCTCGGCCTGCCCAAAGGCGGGCGGGGCAGCCTGGCCGACGCGCAGGCGGCCGCCGCGGTCGGCCAGATCACCCTCGCCGGGCTGTGGAGCGAGCTGCTCGCCGCGCACGGGCTGACCGCCGCGCAATTGCTACTGACGCTCGACGACCTCGAGGACCGGCGCCGCTATCTCAACGCCGCGGCCACGCTCGGGCGCCTGCTGACCGCCGGCGCGGTGCCGGTCATAAACGAGAACGATTCGGTGGCGACGGCGGAAATCCGCTTCGGCGACAACGACCGGTTGGCGGCTCGCGTGGCGCAGGCCGCGCACGCCCAGGCGGTCGTACTGCTGTCGGACGTCGACGGTCTCTACGATCGCGATCCCCGGTCGCAAGGCGCCGCCCTAATCGCGCGCGTGGAAGGCGTAACCGAGACGGTGCACGCCATGGCCAGTGGCGCTTCGGGTTCGGGCCTGGGGTCGGGCGGGATGACCTCCAAACTTCAGGCAGCCAAAATCGCGACCCGCGCGGGCATCACGCTCGCGATCGTCAACGGCTCGCATGACGCGCCGTTGACCCACGCGCTCGGGCGCGATGTCGGCACGTTGTTCGTGCCGACGCGGCGCGACAAGGCACGCAAGGCGTGGCTCGGCGGTCGGCAGCGGCTACGCGGCACGCTGACGGTCGACGCAGGCTGCGCGCGCGCCTTGCTCAAGGGCGGCAGCTTGCTCGCCAGCGGCATCACCGCGGTCACCGGTGAATTTGTGCGCGGCGATCCGATCGGGGTGGTCGATTCGGACGGCAAGACCGTGGCGCAGGGTCTGGCCGAATATCACGCGTCCGAGATAGCCGTTCTTAAGGGCCGCCGCAGCGAGGAGCACACCGCGCTGCTCGGCTATGCCCCGCGCTCCGCGGTGATCCACCGCGACCAGCTGGTCCTTGTGTGAGTCTGGCCCGATGACTCGGGACCTATGACCCTAGCCCTAACCGGCGGCACGGGATTTGTCGGTCAGGCCGTGCTGGCCGAAGCGGCGCGGCGGGGCGCACGCGTGAGGGCGCTGGCGCGCCGCCCGCACCCCCCGCGCGAGGGCGTCGAGTGGGTTAGGGGAGACATGAGCGACACCGGCGCGGTGGCCGCGCTGGTCGCAGGCGCCGACGCCGTGCTGCATGTCGCGGGCGTGATTAACGCGCCCGATCGGGAGGGCTTCCAGGTCGGTAACGTCGCCGGCACCGCGGGTCTGGTCGATGCGGCGCGCGCTGCGCTTGTGACGCGCTTCGTGTTCGTCTCATCGCTAGCGGCTCGCGAACCGGCGCTATCAGCATACGGCCAATCCAAATTCGAAGCCGAGCAGCTGGTCCAGGCCAGCGGCCTCGACTGGACGATCGTACGCCCGCCGGCGATCTACGGACCGCACGATCGCGAGATGCTCGAACTGTTCAAGGTGGCCAGGTGGGGCGTGGTGCCGATGCCGCCAACCGGCCGCGCCTCGATCATCCACGTCGACGATCTCGCGCGGCTGCTGCTGGGCTTGATCCCGGGCAGCCCCGCGACCCGGAAGCGTACGTTCGAGCCCGACGACGGTCATCCCGAGGGCTGGGAGCACGACGAGCTGGCGCGCGCCATCGGCACGGCCGTCGGGCGCAAGGTGCGCGTGCCGCGGCTGTCGAAACGCATGCTGACAGGGGCCGCGCGGATCGACCGCCTGGTGCGCGGCGACCGCGCCAAGCTGACCGTGGATCGGGTCGGCTATATCGTCCACCCCGACTGGGTCAGCCGACCCGACTATGCGGTGCCGGCCGAGTTCTGGCAGCCGTGGATCGAGACGGCCGAGGGGCTCTCCGACACCGCACGCTGGTACCGCGCGCACGGCTGGCTGTAGCACGCGACAAATCGCGACCATGTTGCGCTTGTGCGGCGCTGGCCAAGGTTCACTGTACGCGCGGCAGGGGTTTTGCTGACGCTGGGTGGCCAACACAGGGCGCCGATGACGGAGAGGGTTATGAGAATTTTTTCGATCGCGGTGGCGACTGCTGCCGCTTTGCTGGCGGTGCCGGTGCTTGCGCAGGGCGGGCCCCCGCCCGATCCATACGGCGATGCGGCAGTCACCAAGGCCGATGTCGAGAAGGCGGCGACCGATCGCTTCGTGACGCTCGACGTCAACAAGGACGGGTCGCTCACACCCGAAGAACGCCGCGCGGGCGGCCCTGGCGGTGGTGGCGGCTTCCGCGGCGGCGGCGGGGCGGGGGGACCTCCCCCGGCGCAGACCGTGGCCGAATACGTCACGGCACAATCCGGCCGGTTCGACCAGCAGGATGCCGATCACGACGGCAAACTGACCAAGGCTGAGCGGGACGCCTTTCGTGCGGCCATGATCGCACGCTTCCAGCAGGGCGGCGGGGCTCAGTAACCGGCGGTACGTGGCCTTGTCAGCGGCGGGCGGGGCTTAGGCTTCGCCCGCCGTTTTCGTTAGAACGCCGGTTCGTAGCCCGGCGGCAACTCATCGAACGGCGGTAGCGACGACGCAGCTGGATCGGTTGGCGAATGGATCCCGCACTCGGTCTTGTCCCACCCGCGCCAACGGCCCGCGCGCGGGTCTTCGCCCGGCTTGACGGTGGAGGTGCACGGCTGGCACCCGACCGACAGATAGCCCTGTTCCTCGAGCGGATGGCGCGGCAGGCCGGTCCCGGCGAAATATGCCTCGAGATCCTGCTTGGTCCAGTCGCCCAGCGGGTTGATCTTCAGCCGCCCGTCCTCGATCTCGAACCGCGGCAGATTCTGGCGGGTGACCGACTGGAATGCCTTGCGGCCAGAAATCCATGCATCGAGCCCGAGCTTGGCACGCTTGAGCGGCTCGACCTTGCGGATCTCGCAGCACCCGTCGGGGTCCCATGACCAGCGCAAGCCGTTTTCGTCCTTCGCCGCCAGCACCGCCAGATCGGGCTGCACGACCGACGAATTCGTCAGCCCCAGAAGCCGGGTCAGCGTTTCACGGTATGCCAGCGTCTCGGGAAACATCTTCATCGTGTCGACGAAGATTACCGGGATCGTGGGATCGGCCGCCGCGACGAGGTGCAGCAACACCGCGCTCTCGGTCCCGAACGACGACACCACCGCCACTTTGCCCAGGCTGTTTTCAGCAAACAGTTCGCGCAGCATCGTCGCGGTGTCGATCCCCGCGAAGCGCGCGTTCAAGGCGTCGGCATCGGCCTGGCCGAAGCGCGCCCCGGTATCGATGATGTCGACCGCGCGGCTAGCCATGTCGCAGGGCCCAGATCGGCGTGCGTTGGTCGGCGGCGACCTGATAGACTTGCGGCCAGGTCGCCAGCGCGCGCTCCACGGCGGCGGGATCAAACGACGCGTCGGGGGCGAAGCTGTCGAACCCGCACCGGCGCATATGGCTTAGCTGATCGACCAACACGTCGCCCACGGCGCGCAGTTCGCCGGTGTAGCCGGCCTCGCGCAGGATACGGGCCGAGGAATAGCCGCGCCCTTCGGTGAACGCGGGGAAATTGACTTCGACCAGCCGCAGCCGCGCCAGGTGGGGCACCAGCGCACGCGCGTCGTCGCCCGGTTCGATCCGCACTGACGCGGCGTTGGCCTGGTCGACAAACGCATCGACGGTGACTGCGGGATGGTCGACCGCCTCGTCTTCGCGGAACCGCACTTGCACAGAGCCGGCGGCGCCGTCGCTCAGGGAGTCACCCATAAAGCGCCTCCTTGAACGGTTCCATGCCGATGCGGCGATAGGTATCGAGGAAGCGTTCGCCATCGGTGCGCTGGGCAAGATAGACGTCGGTGGCCTTGTCGACCGCGTCGACGATGCCGTCTTCGTCGAACCCGGGACCGGTGATCTTGCCGAGCGAGGTATCGTCACCTTCGCAGCCGCCGAGCAGCAGCTGATAATTCTCGGTCCCCTTCTTATCGACGCCGAGGATGCCGATGTGACCGGCATGGTGATGCCCGCAGGCGTTGATGCAGCCCGAAATCTTGAGCTTCAGTTCGCCCAACTGGTCGCCTTTACCCGTGGCGTCGAACAGCTTGGAAATCTTCTGCGCGACCGGGATCGAGCGGGCGTTGGCGAGGCTGCAGTAATCGAGCCCCGGGCAGGCGATGATATCACCCACCTGATCGAGATTGGGGGTGCCGAGCCCGGCTTCGTCAAGCCGCTGCCATAGCGCGTACAGATGCTGCTTCTCGACATGCGCGAGGACGATGTTCTGGGCGTGCGTCACGCGGCACTCGTCGAAGCTGAACTCGCGCGCCAGGTTGGCCATCAGGTGCATCTGCGCACTGCTGGCATCGCCAGGAATGCCGCCGACCGGCTTGAGGCTGATGGTGGCCGCGATGTAGCCCGGCTGCTTGTGCGCGACGCAGTTGCGATCGACCCACAGCGCGAAATCGGGGTCGCTGCGGTCGACGGTATCGGGCACGCCGGCAGCAAATGCGGGATCGAGGAAGTATTGCCGGATCCGCTCCAGCTCCGCCAGCGGCGGCTCGATCCCCTGGCCCAGCAGGTGGGCGAACTCTTCCTCGACTTGGCGGCGGTATTCGTCGGCCCCCAACTCGTGGACCAGGATCTTGATCCGCGCCTTATACTTGTTGTCGCGCCGGCCGTAGCGGTTGTAGACGCGCAGGCACGCCTCGGCATAGGTGATCAACTGGTCGAGCGGCACAAATGCGCGGATCAGCGGTGCGATCATCGGCGTCCGCCCCATCCCGCCGCCGACATAGAATGCCGCGCCGATGTCCCCCGAGCCATTTTCAGGATGCGGGTTCCTGACAATGCGGACGCCGATGTCGTGCAGCTTCATCGCCGCGCGATCGGTCTGGCTGGCGATGACCGCGAACTTGAACTTGCGCGGCAGCGCGGCGAATTCCGGATGGAAGCTCGACCACTGGCGCAGCAGTTCCGCATAAGGGCGCGGGTCGACCACTTCGTCCGCCGCGGCGCCGGCATACTGGTCCGAACTGATGTTGCGGATGCAGTTGCCGCTGGTCTGGATCGCATGCATCTCGACTTTGGCGAGATCGGCCAGGATGTCAGGCGCATCGGCCAGCTGGATCCAGTTGTACTGGATGTTCTGCCGGGTGGTGAAGTGGCCATAGCCGCGGTCGTACTTGTCGGCGATGTCCGCCAGCACATGCATCTGCGCGCCGCTGAGCGTGCCGTAGGGCACCGCCACGCGCAGCATGTAGGCATGGAGCTGGAGGTACAGCCCGTTCTGCAGCCGCAACGGCTTGAATTGGTCTTCGGTCAGCTCGCCGTCGATGCGCCGGCGCGTCTGGTCGCGAAATTCGGCCACCCGCGCATCGACCATCGCCTGGTCATAGGAATCGTACAGATACATCAGATCACCCAGTTGCCCGCTTCGGGGTCGGCCGGCTTGAGCGTCAGGTCCATGCGCACCGTGGGTCCGAGGGCGCGGACCCGGTCCTTTATATGCGCTGGGCGCACCCCGGTTTCGGTCCGCTCCGCCTCGATCGCGTAGGATGCGTTGACCCGGCGGGCGGCTTCCTCCTGCGCCAGGATCATCTCGGCCTCGGCACCGACATCGACCGCGTCGTCGACATGAAGCGACCAGCCGGTGCCGTCCCACCACGTCACCGCGCCCGATTTCAGATCGTTGCCGGTCAGGATCTTCACGCGCTCGCTCCTGCCACGATACGCGCCAGCATTCCGTCGGCGGCGCGCGTCACGTCGCCGATCACGATCAGCGCTGGGCTCTGCACCAGCTCCCGCTCGACCAGCAGCGGCAAACCCGCGAGCGGACCGCGCAGGACCCGCATCGACGAGCGCGCGGCATTCTCGATCACCGCCACCGGCATGTCCGGGGCAAGGCCATCCGCCATTAGCTTCTCGGCGATCTCAGGCGCAGTCGACACGCCCATGTAGATCACCAAGGTGCGGCCCTTACCGGCCAGTCCGGACCAGTCCTGTTCGCTCAGGCCCTTGCACTGGCCGGCGACGAAGCTGACCACGCTGGCATGATCGCGGTGAGTCAGCGGGATTTGCGCAGCGGCCGCGGCGCCCATCGCGGCGCTCACGCCGGGGACCACGTCCACTGGAACACCGGCGGCGCGGCATGCCTCCGCTTCCTCGCCGCCGCGGCCGAACACGAACGGATCGCCGCCCTTGAGGCGCATGACATCACGCCCGGCAAGCGCCTCGCGGACCAGCAGCGCGTTGATCTCATTCTGCGGCATGGTGTGACGCGCCCGGCTCTTGGCGACCGAGATCAGCCGAGCGGTGAGCGGCGCGAGCGCCAGGATGGCGCGATCGACCAGACCGTCATGCACAATCACCGCCGCCTCGCCGATCAGCCGCGCGGCGCGCAGCGTTAGCAGGTCCGCATCGCCGGGACCGGCGCCAACCAGGTAAACTGTGCCCACCTTGACCATAGGGGCCATGTGGGCACGGGGCGGTTGAGCCGCCAGCCACATTGCGTTGGGGGATTGCTAGGGCAGCTTTAGCTGCTGCCCACGCCTCCGCCGCGTAACGCGGCGATCAGCTCGCGCAGTTCGGGGGTTTCGCGCAGCGAGAGATCGTTTTGCGACGGGTTGGGGAGCTTAATGCCGTGTTCGCGGAACAGCTGCCACAGACGCTTGAGGACTTCGGAACGCACAGCGGCGAGCCCTTCCTCGGGATCGTTGATCCACACCCGAATTTCAAACGCCACCCCGCGCTCGGCAAATTCGATCAGCCACACCGCGGGGGGGGGTGTCTCGAGCACCCGCGGCGCTTCGCGCGCGGCCTGGAGCATCAGCTGCTCGGCGAGGTCGAGGTCCGAGTTGCTATCGACCGTTACCGGCACGCGGATCCGCACGTCTTTCGAGCTGTAGGACCAGTTTTCCACCTGATTGATCATCAGGTTCTCGTTCGGGATTAGGTATTCCTTCTTGTCGCGGGTCGTCACCGAGACCGCACGGATTCCGATCTTCTTGACCTGGCCGACGGTATTGCTGATCCCGTCGTTGACCGCGATCACGTCGCCCGGTTTGATCGAACGGTCCATCAGCAGGATAATCCCGGCCAGCAGATTGCCGAACGTCTTCTGCAATCCGAACCCGAGCGCGAGGCCGAATGCGCCCGAAAAGACCGCCAGCGCAGTCAGGTCGATCCCCAGCACGTCGATCGCGATCAGGAACGTAATCACCCAGATGGCGATCGAAGTCAGCTTCTGCGCCAGCAGACGCTGCGTAGGATCGAGGCCGACGCGCCCGAGCAGCCAGCGCGCGGCGCGGATCGCCAGGCGCGCCGCGACCAGCGCGGCCACGATCACGAAGACCGCCACCAGCACCGTCCACAACGAGAAGCGGGTGCTGGCGTAAGTGAATCCCCACCGGTCGAGCGTTTCGGCCACTTGCCCGAGATCGCTGGCCGGGCTGATGGCGCCGAGAAAGCGCGCGGCGCTCATCCGCGTGCCATGGCCGCAAACGCCCGTTCGAGATCGGCGATCAGGTCGCGCGGGTCCTCCAGCCCGATCGACAGCCGCACCCCCAGCCGGTCCGCGCTGTCCCAGCCACTGGGCGGCCAGGCGGTGGCGGAGCGCGTGCGCGCAGGGTCGAACGGGATCACCAGGCTCTCGAATCCGCCCCACGAAAAGCCGATCCCAAACAACTTGAGCGCGTCGATCAGGCGGGCGCGGTCGGCCACGGTGCGGCCTTTGAGAACAAAGCTGAACAAGCCGCAGCCACCGGTGAAGTCGCGCTGCCACAGCTCGTTCCCGGGCGCGCCGGGCAGCATCGGGCACAGCACATGGGCAACTTCGGCGCGGCCCGCCAGCCACTGGGCAACGGCAAGGGCGCTCGCGGTCTCGCGATCAAGCCTTACCGCCAGCGTGCGCAAGCCGCGCAGGGCCAGCGCGGCATCATCGGGCGAGACCACTTGCCCAAGCGCCTGGGACTTGGCTCGCAGGCGCACATAAAGCGCCTCGCCCGCTGAAACCGAGCCCATCATGAGGTCGGAATGGCCCCCGACATGCTTGGTCAGCGACATGATCGAAGCATCGCACCCGTGGTTCAGGGCCGCGAAGCCGAGCGGGCTGGCCCAAGTATTGTCGAGCAGCGTGACCGCGCCTTGTGCCCGGGCGACTGCTGCCAGGGCGGGTATGTCGCTCACCTCCAGAGTCAGGCTGCCCGGGCTTTCAAGCAGCACCGCCTTGGTGCGGTCGGTGAGGTGCGCCGCGAAGCCGGCGGTATCGCGCGGGTCGAAGAACCGGGTGACGATGCCGAGCGGGGCGAGCAGGTTCTTCGCCATGGCCCGGCTCGGCTCATAGGCGTTGTCGGTCAGCAGCAGATCGTCGCCGCTTTCGAGCACCCCGAGCAGGGCGCCGGCAATCGCTGCCACGCCGCTGGGATAAAGCAGGGTGCCGTGCGCACCGGGTTCAAGCTCGGTAAGCGCGGATGCCAGCGCCCATTGCGTGGGTGCGCCGCGCCGGCCGTAATAGAATTGCCCGTCCTCGTTCGGGCGCCCGCGCGCGAGATCGGCGCTGTCGGCGTACAAGTGAGTGCTGGCGCGCCACACCGGCGGGTTGACCACCGCGCCGGTCCATTCCGCCCGCCGCCCGGCCTGAACCACCCGCGTGGCGGGCTTGCCGGTGTCGCCGCTCAAGCCGCGGGTCCGGTTGCTCTTGGCGTGCTCGGATCGGCGCCCCACTCGCTCCAGCTACCGTCATACAGCGCAATATCGTCCTTGCCGATCAGGTGCATCGCGAACAGCAGGACAGACGCGGTGACCCCGCTGCCGCAAGTCGCGACAACGGGCTTGGTGAGGTCGACCCCGCCCTCGCGTAGCGCGGCGGCGATGCCGACCGCGTCGCGGAACGTGCCATCGGGCTTGAGCACTTTGCCGTAGGGCACGTTAATCGAACCGGGGATGTGCCCGCTCGCCATGCCGGCCCTCGGTTCGGGGTCCGCGCCGGTAAAGCGGCCGGGTCCCCGCGCATCGACCACTTGGTCCTCTTCAGTGCCAATGTTGGCGAGCATTTCGGCCTTGGTCCGCACCGCGCCGGCGCCATGACCCGGGTCAAATCGGCTCTGCACAATGTCTGCAGCGCCACCTTCCAACGCCCGCCCCTCGGCGCGCCATTTACCCAGGCCGCCGTTGAGTATGGCGGCTTGCACTCCGTACTTGCGCGCGATGAACCAGGCCCGCGCCGACGTCTTCACCGCGCTGTCGTCGTAGATCACCACTCGGTCGCCGGTGCCGATCCCGAGCCCGCCCATGCGCGCGGCGAATTGCTCGCCGGTGGGAAGAGCCGCAGGCACCGGACTGTCGTTGTCCACCAGCGTGGCGAGGTCGAGGAACCGGGCGCCGGGGATATGCGCCGCGGCGAACTCGGCCTGTGCATCGCGCGCCGCATCGGGCAAATGCGCCGAGGCATCGATCACCACCAGCCCCCGCTCACCGAGGTGTTCCGCCAGCCATGCGGTTGAGACAAGTTCTTCCATGCAGCGGGGTTACCCGCTTGGCCCGCCGCGGTAAACCGGGCCGAACGCGCGCTGCACCAGCTGCGGATAGACCCGCGGCCCCAGGTCGAGCCGGAACGGCTGCATGCCCGATGCACCGGGTTGGCCGACCGCAAACGTGCGCACTACGGGTTCCGCGCCAGGCACCACGACCCTGAACCGGGCGAGCGGCAGCAGCAGCGCGATCTCGCCTTGCCGCATCGGGACGATCTGTGGGAACGGCAGGCGGAATTCGCCTTCGAGAATACGGTTCTCGCCTTGCTCGAGTCGTTCGATAACGTGCGGCGACGGAGCGCCCGCATCGGGACCGGCAAGGTGCTGTTCGCCGGGTAGCGAGGCGTGGGCGGAGATCATGTCGGCCTCTATCCGCAGTCCCGTCAGCGGCGCGGGCCCGTGGTTGGCAATTTCCAGCCGGTAAGCGAGCGTCGCATTTCTTAGCGTCAGGCTGAATCTCAGCGGTTCGAGCGTGATCTGCAGCGGTTCATGCGACACGGTGGCCGGTTCCGGAGGCGGGGCGGGTGGCCCTACGGGATCGGGCGTCTGCGGCGGAGCAACGCGCGGACGTTCGATCTGCGGCACGCGCAGCGGAGCTGTGCGCGACCCGTACTGCTGCCACTTCCACCAGGCGGCCCCGGCCGCCAACGCCGCCAGCAAGCCAGCGCCGATAGCCCAGCCCCACGGGAACCCGTTACCTTCGGGAGGCGCCGGGCTGGGCGGCACAATGTATGGGGCGGTAGTGGCCGCGAATGACGGCGAGGTTGCTGGCGTCGGTTCAGGCGGTGCCGTGGCGGTCGCAGCCGGCACGGGCCTCGGCACGGCGCGGGTGACCGGCGCGGGCGACGCCCGCCGGGTCCCGGGGGGGGTCGGCTCAGGAGGGGGCGTTACCAAAGCGGTGGGGCTAGCGACCGGTGAGGGTGCGCTGACCGGAGCGCTCGGCCGAGGCATTGGCGTCGGCACGGGGCGCGCGCGCGATTCAGGCACATCGGGCGCGACCGGGCCTTGACGGTCGCTCGGCGTGGGCGCCGCGGACGGCGCGGGCAGGCGGAATTCGCCCGGCGCTGCCCATGCCGCGTCGGGCGCGGCGCCGAGCGCCATCGCGGCGGAAAGGGCAAGGATCGAGATGCGCATGGTGTGGTGCCAGCCGCTTGGGCGGAGGCGCTGAATAGGCTGTGAATTGGCGGTTCGCCAAGCGCCGCCTTGTGCGCCGCGCACGATCGCGCCATCAGCGTGGCCATGACGCAGCAGCTGCCCCGCTTCCTCGGCCACCCGACGCCGATTCCCGCAAGCCCGGATGACGCCACTCTCGACTATGTGCCCAACCCGCGCGCGGGCGAACTGTATCTGGTGCGCTTTGCCGCGCCCGAGTTCACCTCGCTGTGTCCGATCACCGGCCAGCCCGATTTCGCCCACCTGGTGATCGATTACGCACCGGCCGCGACGATCGTAGAATCCAAGAGCCTCAAGCTGTTCCTCTGCGCGTTCCGCAACCACGGCGGGTTCCACGAGGATGTGACGGTCGGCATCGCCCGGCGGCTGTTCGACGAGATGCAACCGCAATGGCTGCGCATCGGCGGATACTGGTATCCGCGCGGGGGCATTCCGATCGACGTGTTCTGGCAGAGCGGACCGCCGCCCGCCGACTTGTGGGTGCCCGACCAGGGCGTGGCGCCCTACCGCGGCCGCGGGTGAGCGGTTTGCAGTGACTCGCCCCATCGACTAGGGCGCGGCGACTTTATGGCGTTGCGGTGCAAGGATAGTCGATGCGGATTGTGATGATCGGGACGGGGTACGTGGGCCTGGTATCGGGGGCGTGCTTTTCCGATTTCGGGCACCACGTAACATGCGTCGACAAGGATGCGGGCAAGGTCGAGGCGCTGCGCGCGGGGAAGATTCCAATCTTCGAGCCCGGACTGGACGAGCTGGTCGAGCGCAATGCGAGTGCGGGGCGGCTCGAGTTCACGCTCGACCTGGCCGAGGCGCTGGGCGGTGGCGGTTCGGGGGCCGGAGCGGTGTTCATCGCGGTCGGAACCCCGTCGCGCCGGGGCGATGGCCATGCAGACCTCAGCTATGTCTACGCCGCCGCGCGCGAGATGGCCCCGCTGCTGCGGACCGGGGTGGTGGTGGTGACCAAGTCGACCGTTCCGGTGGGGACGGGCGACGAGGTCGAGCGGATCATCCGCGAGGTCAATCCCGGCCTCGCGTTCTCGGTCGCGTCGAACCCCGAGTTCCTGCGCGAAGGCGCTGCGATCGAGGACTTCAAGCGGCCCGACCGGGTTGTCATCGGGGTCACCGACGAACATGCCGAGCAAGTGCTGCGCGAGGTCTATCGCCCGCTGCTGCGCAACGAGAGCCCGCTGCTGGTGATGGCGCGGCGCGCGGCCGAGCTGACCAAGTATGCCGCCAACGCGTTCCTCGCGACGAAGATCAGCTTTATCAATGAAGTCGCTGATTTGTGCGAGAAAGTTGGCGCCGATGTCCATGACGTGGCACGTGGGATCGGACTCGACAGTCGCATCGGGCCACGCTTCCTTCAGCCAGGCCCCGGCTATGGCGGGTCATGCTTTCCCAAGGACACGCTGGCGCTTCTTAAGACCGGGCAGGATTACGAAGCACCGCTCAGGATCGTCGAGGCGGTGGTCGCGGTCAACGAGCGGCGCAAGCGTCAGATGGGCCGCAAAGTCGTGCAGGCACTGGGCGGTGATGCCCACGGCAAGACGGTCGCGGTGCTCGGGCTGACGTTCAAGGCCAATACCGACGACATGCGCGATTCGCCGTCGCTGGCGATCGTCCAGGCACTCCAGGATGCCGGGGCCACGGTGCGCGCCTACGATCCCGAGGGCATGGACCAAGCCAAAGGCCTGCTCGACAAAGTTGCCTATTGCGCCGATCCGTACGAGGCGATGGAAGGTGCCGCTGCAGCCGTCATCGTCACCGAATGGGATGCGTTCCGCGCGCTTGATTTCGCCCGCGCCAGGGGCCTGTTGGCGGACCCGCTGCTGGTCGATTTGCGCAACCTCTACAACCGCGAAGACGTCGAACGCCACGGCTTTCGCTACATCGCCGTGGGGCGGTGAGCTAACTAAGAGCCGAGTCTTTATCAGATTGTTTGGAACCCGACTCGGGCCGGAGGCATTTCTCGGCCAAAGTCAAGTTTCAAACGGGTCTGATCATGAAATCTCTCGCGCTAGCATTTGCGCTTGCGAGTTCGCTCGCCCTTGCGCTGCCGCTTGCACCCGCGTTCGCCTCAGTCGAAACTGTCGAAGCGATCGTTACCGCCAACGACGCCGCCGGCGACGCGCGCCGCGAACTGCGTTCGACATTCGGCAAATCCGGGCTCAAAAACGGTGAATACGTGTGGCAGAACGGTGCCGCCAATGTCACCCGGGTGGTGGTGGATCTGTCGGCACAGATGGCCTATGTCTACAGCGGCGACGAACTGATCGGCGCGACCACGGTATCGAGCGGCGATGCCCAGCATCTCAGCCCGATCGGGATCTTCACGGTGATCGAGAAGCGCAAGGACGGCTTTTCGAAGAAATACGACAACGCGCCGATGCCGTTCATGCAGCGGATCGACGACTATGGGATCGCGCTGCACGCCGGCAAACTGCCCGGTCGCCCCGCCTCGCACGGCTGTGTCCGCCTGCCGCGTGAATTCGCCGCCAAGCTGTTCGCGGCCACGACGGTCGGCACCGGAGTATGGATCGCCGAACCCAACGGGCACGGCACCGCTGCCAGTTCGATCGCGCTTAACGACAGCAAGGATGGTGCCGGCTAAAGGGCTCGAACCCCTGACCCCCTGATTACAAATCAGGTGCTCTACCAACTGAGCTAAGCCGGCGCGGGCCCCATTTGCGTCAACGCGCGCCGAACGTCCAGCCCTCGGTGCGCGCGAGTTGGCGCGTCAACCGCGAGGGCTGCCACAGGTCGGTGTCACGAGCGTTTGCTCGCAGCCACGCTGAACCGAGCAGGGCATCCGCGCGATGATCGTCGAGCGGGCCAACCGCCGACACCGGTGCTGATCCCAGTCGCGCAAGACCTTCGTTGAGCTCGGCGCAGCTGCGCATTTTCGACCGGTTCGATGACCGTCCCGCCGCCAGTGCGGCAATGGCGGTGTAGATTTCTACCACCACTGAACCGCGCGCGGGCAACGGATCGATCGGCCAAATCGGCACTCGACCAGCCAGTGCGTGGAGCACACGCATTCCAGTCAGCGTCGACTTGCCCACTTGCGCCGCACCCACGAGATTGAAGTTGCTGTATGGTTTGCAGCGCATGGCGGCCTGCGCCAGTTCGGTGACGCGAAACCGGCCGCGCCGGTGGTCCGCGCCGGGAGCGTGGAAACAGCCGCCCTCGCGCCCGCCATGGCGACGGAAATACGCGCTCGCCCGCGGATGATCGACGAACGCGCGTGCCCCTAGATACGGATCGTCGCGGCAGATTTCGTCTACCATGGCCCAAAGTGTCCTGGCGTCGGGCGGACTGTCAGCCCAGCCGGGAAAAAACGCTCCGCAATCCGCGAACGGCAGCGAGATGCCGAGGTCGAGGCCGACCAGCGTAGCGTTCGGCAGGTCGTCGAGCAGCCACGCGAGCACGTCCGCGCGCGACCAGCGGTGGCCGGGCCTCACCAGCTTGGGGGCTGAACCGCCGCAATCGCAGATCGCCACCGCGATGCCGGTGTGCCGCTCTCCCACCGCGCCCGACCAGTCGATCGCCGCGAAGTGCTCGAAGCGCTCAGCCACGCTCGGCGCGAAGCTTGTCCCAGTGCGCGATCCGTTCCCTGATGCGGGCTTCGAAGCCGCGGTCGACTGGCTCATAGAAAGTCGCGGGCGCCATTTCGGCGGGCCAGTAATTGTCGCCCGAGAACCCGTCCTCGGCATCATGATCGTAGGTGTAGCCTTTGCCGTAGCCAACCTGTTTCATCAGCTTGGTCGGCGCGTTGAGGATGTTGGCGGGGGGCATCAGGCTGCCCGTTTCGGCCGCGCTGCGCCAGGCCGCCTTCTGCGCCTTGTAGGCAGCATTCGATTTGGGCGCGGCGGCGAGATAGAGGCACGCCTGGGCTATCGCCAGTTCGCCTTCGGGCGAGCCGAGGAAGTCATAGGCGTCCTTGGCCGCTAGGCACTGCACCAGCGCCTGGGGATCGGCCAGGCCGATGTCCTCGACCGCCATCCGCACCAGCCGCCGCAACAGGAACAGCGGCTCCTCGCCCGCGACCAGCATCCGCGCGAGATAGTACAGCGCGGCTTGCGGGTCCGAGCCCCGGACCGACTTATGCAGGGCGCTGATGAGGTTGTAGTGACCCTCGCGGTCCTTATCATAAACAGCCACCCGGCGCTGGAGAAACGCGCCGAGCTCGGCCGGGCTCAGCGGCTGCGCGATCCGAGCGGCATACAGCGTCTCGGCCTGGTTGAGCAGGAAGCGGCCGTCGCCGTCGGCGCTGGCGATCAGTGTGTCGCGGGCGTCCGCTATCAGCGGCAGGGGACCCTCAAGCGCCTCCGCCCGTGCCAGCAGCTTGGCCAGCGCGGCCGCATCGAGCCGGTGGAGGATCAGGACTTGCGCCCGGCTGAGCAGCGCTGCGTTAAGTTCGAAGCTGGGGTTTTCTGTGGTGGCGCCCACCAGCGTAACCGTGCCGCGCTCGACGAACGGCAAGAACCCGTCCTGTTGGGCACGGTTGAAACGATGGATCTCGTCCACGAACAGAAGTGTGCCGCGCGCGCCGATGGGACCCAGCTCGCGCGCCTTCTCGGCCTCGGCGAACACTTTCTTGAGCTCGGCCACGCCCGAGAACACCGCGCTGATGGCGACAAAACGCATCCCCACCGCATCGGCCAGCAGGCGCGCGATGCTGGTCTTGCCGGTTCCCGGCGGCCCCCACAGGATCAGGCTAGAGAGGCGGCCCGCGCCGACCATGCGCCCGATCGCGCCGTCGGGCCCGGTCACGTGCTCCTGGCCGATGACGTCACCCAACATCCGCGGCCGCAGCCGGTCGGCCAGCGGAGCATCGGCGCGCGGCGCGCCGGCGGGCGGAGTGGGCGGCGGGTCGTCGGCGAAGAGGTCGGGCATCAGGAGGGAAGATAGGCGCTGGCGACGGCGCTCGCGACCCCCTTGCAATTCCTGACTAGTAAGATATATCGCAAAACGTCTTAGAAAGGATAATACATGACTCATGGATGTGATGAATTTAATGATGGCCGCACTTTTAAACGCGTGGCGAAGGCGGCGATGATGGCTGGCCTAGGGCGGGCGGCGGCCTCGTGGGGCGACGAAGGTCCGTTTGGCCGGCACGGTCCGTTCGGCCAGCACGGACCCTTCGCCGGGCGCGGCTCGTGGGGACCCGGCGGACCAAGCGGACCCGGTGGTCGCGGACGGCGGGGGCGCCAGTTTGCGCGGGAGGAATTGCGCCTGTTGCTACTGACCCTGATCGCTCAGCAACCGCGCCACGGCTACGACTTGATCAAGGCACTCGAAGAGCTGTCGGGCGGTCACTATTCGCCCAGCCCCGGGGTGATTTACCCCTCGCTGTCGCTTCTGGCGGATGAAGGCCTGGTGGCCGAACAGGCCAGCGAGGATCAGCGCCGCAAGTTTGCAATCACCGATGCGGGGACGGCGGAGCTGGCAACGTCGACGGGCGAAGCCGAACAGGCGATGGCACGGCTCAAAGGACTTGCCGAACAGGCCGAGCGCCACCGGTCACCTCCGGTGGAGCGCGCGGCGTTCAGCTTGTTCGCGGCGGTGGCACAGCGCCTCAAGCAGGGCGGTGACGGAGAGCTTCCCCACCAGATCGCGGAGATCATCGACGAAGCTGTGCGAAAGATCGAGCGGCTCTAGCTACCCGATTCCCTTCCCTTCCCGGTTATGCTATCCGATTTCCGGGTCGCCTTTCCGATGAGGGGGAGGGAAGTTATGGCAACGCTGCAATCGGCCAGGGTCCCGTGGCACCTGTGGGTGGTGGGCGTGATCTCGCTGCTGTGGAATGCCTATGGCGGCTATGACTATGTCATGACCGAAACCGACAACCTGGCCTATTTTCAGAGCATGGGATTGGGCGCCGAGGAACTGGCCTGGACCAAGGCTCTGCCCGCGTGGTCGGTCGCCTGCTGGGCGATCGGCGTGTGGGGTTCGGTGCTTGGGTCGGTCCTGCTGCTGCTGCGTTCGCGCCACGCCGCAAGCGCGTTCATCGTGTCGCTGATCGGGGCGCTGATCAGCTTCGCTTACCAGTTCAGCATCGACGCGCCGCCCTCCATGCACGGGGGTATGGCCATGATCGCCCCAATGGTCATCACCATCGCGATCATCCTCCAATGGTATTACGCCCGCCGGATGACCGCCGCTGGCGTGCTTCGTTAGTGGCAGGAGTAAGCGTGGCATTAACGCCACGGGACCTTAACCCTAAGCATTCCTTCATTCACAGGGTCATTGTTTGGTTACCTACCTAAGCTTATCGGAAGTCAGGCGAGGATTGGCAATTGGCGAGCACTCAACGGTGCCGCCGCCGCAGGGGAGGAACACTGCATGACATACGCTGACGCCGGCTCGGCCGGTTTTGCTCGAGGGATATTGCTCGCCGGTTCGGCCGCGCTCGCGCTGTGCGCTCCGACGATGGCGTCGGCACAAGCCGCCGCCCCACCGGCCGCCGTCGCTGGAGATGCCGACGACTACGCGGCCCAGGAAGACGCCGCCACCGGCAACAGCATCATCGTCACGGCCACCAAGCGCGCGACCACGCTGCAGGATACCCCTGTCGCCGTCACGGTGACCACCGCCGAGACGATCGAGCGCGGCCAGATCCGCGATTTGCGCGATCTGCAGACCGTCGTCCCCTCGCTCAGCGTCGGCCAGCGCCAGAGCGTCGGCAATACCAACTTCTTCATCCGCGGGTTCGGCAACGGCGCCAACAACGCCGGTATCGAACCCTCGGTCGGCGTGTTCGTCGACAACGTCTATCGCTCGCGCACCCTGTCGCAAGTCAGCGACTTGCCCGACGTCCAGCGCATCGAAGTGCTGCGCGGTCCGCAGTCGACGCTGTTCGGCAAGAATGCGTCGGCCGGGGTGATCTCGATCACCACGCAGGAGCCCAAGTTTACCTTTGGCGGTGCGGGGGAGTTCACCTACGGCAACTTCAACCAGATCATCGCCAAGGGTTACGTCACCGGCCCGCTGGCGGCGGATGTCGCGGCGTTCAGCCTTGCCGCGGGGATAAACAAGCGCGACGGCTTCTTCCGTGATCTCGGCACCGGCCACGACACCAACAATCGCGACCGCTGGTTCGCTCGTGGGCAACTTCTGTTCACCCCGGGGGACAGCCTGCGCGTGCGCCTGATCGCCGATTACGACAAGATCGACGAAAATTGCTGCGCGGTGGTCAACGTCCAGGACGGCCAGGCGACGCCGGTGATCCGCGCGCTTGGGGGCAAAGTGAATACCCCCGCCGACGCGTTTGGCGACACCGTCTACAACAACTACGATTCCACCAACGCAATCGAGAATTATGGCGGATCGGCGCAAGTCGACTACGATTTCGGCCGGTTCACGATGACCTCGATCACCGCGCTGCGGCATACCAACTCGGTCACCTACCAGGATTCGGACTTCACCAGCGCCGACCTGATCTACCCGAATTTCCAGGACCTCGGGCTCGACAGCTTCACGCAGGAAGTGCGGCTGACCGGCAAGCTCGGCGATTTTGCCGACGTGCTGCTGGGCGGGTTCTACATCAACGAGGACGTCAAGCAGGCCAACAAGCTGATCTACGGCGCCGATTTCCGCAACTACGCCAACATCCTGGTGCAAAACCTGTCTAGCTGTGCCTTCAGCCTGTTCGGCCCGGCCGTGCCGCCCTGCACGGGGGCCCCGACATCCCTGGAGACGACATTCGGCGCGTTGGAAGGCAATCCGGCCAAGTATGCGGGCAAGTTCTTCCCAAATGGTCAAGGGTTCACTGAAGCTTACACGCTCAAGAGCCACGCGCTGTCCATCTTCGGCCAGGTCGACATGCATTTGGCGCCTGGGTTTACCCTGACGCTGGGCGGCAACTACACCAAGGACGACAAGCGGTTCACGACCGACAACGTCTCCTCCGACGTGTTTTCAAGCCTTAACTTCGACGCGCCTCAATACGCTCCGTTCCGCAATCAGGTGCTGTTCCAGGGCGCGCTCGCTTCGGGCGTGGGGGCGGCACTTAACCTCGGCCGCTCGGCCACCGCTGCGGAAATTACCGCGTTCGCCACTAATCCGGCGTCCCAGGCAACCTTCGGGGCAATTCGCACAGGCGCGACCAACTACGCCGCCGCCAACCAGAATGTCCCGCTGGCCAATCCGCTCGGCCCGCTGCGGGTTCTCCAGTTCATGCCGCCGTTCCTAAACGTGCCGAACGCGGTCGAGCCGGGCAAGACCAGCGATGATAACTTCAGCTACACCGCGCGGCTGGCGTACGACGTCAACAACAACGTCAACATCTACGCCAGCTATGCAACCGGCTTCAAAGCGAGCTCGATCAACCTGTCGCGCGACAGCCGGCCGCCGCTGTCTTCGCGCAATTCCATCGTCGCGGGCGGCCTTGCGCTCAATAACCTGACATACACGGGCCGGTTTGCCTCGCCGGAGGATTCGCGCGTCATCGAAGCCGGCGTCAAAGCCAATGTCGGCACTGTCTCGGGCAACCTCGCGGTCTTCCAGCAGGAAATCAAAGGCTTCCAGTCGAACATATTCACCGGCTCGGGCTTCGCGCTGTTGAATGCGGGCAAGCAAAGCACGTTCGGGGTCGAATTCGAGGGCCTCGCGACAGTCGCCAAGGCGCTGA